>JAEHDI010000326.1 GCA_016880505.1 Bryobacterales bacterium
CCTTCGATCATCCATCGCGCCATGCGCTACAGCCTCTTCGCCGGCGGCAAGCGGATTCGCCCCGTCCTTTGCATGGAGGCCGCCCGCACCGTCTCCAGCCAATGCGAAGGCGTCGAAGCCGCCGCTTGCGCGCTCGAGATGGTCCACACGTATTCCCTGATCCACGACGACCTCCCCGCACTCGACAACGACGACCTCCGCCGCGGCAAGCCCACCTGCCACAAGGTTTTCGGCGAAGCCATGGCCATCCTTGCCGGAGATGCTTTGCTCACCTGTGCATTTGAAGTCCTCGCCTCCGTCAGCACGGTACCTCTTGACCGCCGCGCACGCATGGTACAGGAGCTTGCGGCCGCCGCCGGCACCCCACGCGGAATGGTCGCCGGACAGGTCGCCGACCTGGAAGGCGAACACCAGGCCCCTGAACCGAAACTCCTCGAAACCATCCACCGCGCGAAGACCGGCGCGCTCATCCGCGCCAGCCTGCGAATCGGCGCCATTTACGTCGGAGCCGATGACGCGAAACTCGAGGCCCTATCCTGCTACGGCGAGCACGTCGGCCTGGCATTTCAAATCGTGGACGACATCCTCGACGTCGAGCAGTCATCCGAAGCTCTCGGCAAGACCGCCGGCAAGGACGCACAGCAACACAAGATTACGTTCCCCGCCGTTTACGGCCTCGAAGAATCTCACCGCATGGCCGAGGAGGAACGTCTCAGCGCGCACCGGGTGCTCGAGATGTTTGGGGATCCTGCAGACCGCCTCCGCGAGCTCGCTGACCTGATCGTCCACCGCAAGGCATGAAACCCGTGTCCAGGCAGCGACTCGACCAGCTTCTGGTGGAACGCGGTCTGGCCGAATCGCGCGAGAAAGCGAAGGCGCTGGTACTGGCGGGGCATGTCCTGATTGACGGGCAGAAGGCGAGCAAGCCGGGACAGACGGTCTCCGCCCAATGCCGGCTGGAACTGGTGGAGCGGCTGCCTTACGTCAGCCGCGCCGGCATCAAGCTGGCAGCGGCTCTCGATCGGTTTGGCATCGACGTAACCGGCCGTGTCTGCCTCGACATCGGAGCATCGACGGGCGGCTTTACCGATTGTCTGCTCCAGCGCGGCGCGGTCCGTGTCTACGCGGTCGATGTCGGCTCCGGCCAACTCGATTGGAAACTCCGCAACGACACCCGCGTCATTGTCCGGGAGGGCATTAACGCCCGCTACCTCCGCTTTGACGACATCGGCGAGCGTGCCGGCCTCTCGGTCTGCGACGTGAGCTTCATTTCCGTCACGCTCATCCTGCCCGCTGTGGTCCCGGTCCTGCAAGCAGCGGCCGAAATGGTTATACTCATCAAGCCGCAGTTCGAGGTTGGCCGCGGCGAAGTCGGAAAGGGCGGTATCGTCCGTGATCCCGAACTGCACCAGGCCGCCTGCGCCCGCGTCGAAGGTGCCGTGCGCGCGCTCGGCTTTCGGACAACCCTGATGGACAGCCCGATTCTGGGCGCCGAAGGAAACAAGGAATTTCTGCTCTATGCCCGGCATGAAGACGATCGGAATCATCTCTAAACCGAATGTCCGCCAGGCGTCCGCGATCGTCCCGGCGCTCATCGAGTGGCTGGTCTCCCGGGACCTCGATGTACGCTGCGATGAGGTCACCGCGGCGTACGCGGGCCGCACCGATGGTTTTTCCCGCGCGGAGACCCCGGAGGGCTGCGATCTCGTGGTCGTGCTCGGCGGCGACGGCACCTTGCTTTCGGCCGCCCGCTCCGTTGCCGCACGGGGGATCCCGCTGTTCGCCGTCAACCTCGGAGGCCTCGGCTTCCTGACCGCCATCTCGACGGATGAACTCTATCCGGAACTGGAGCGGGCCATCCGCGGTGAGCACCGCATCGGCAAGCGCCGCATGCTGCATTGCGACCTGGTACGCGGCGAACGAACGGTCTCGAGCTACGAATCGCTTAACGACGTGGTTGTCACCAAGGCGTCGATCGCCCGCATGATCGACCTGGAGGCGTTCGTGGACGGCCACTTCGTGTGTCACTACAAGGCCGACGGCCTGGTGATCAGCACGCCAACCGGCTCCACCGCTTACTCGCTCTCGGCGGGCGGACCGATTATCTTCCCGTCCGTCGGCGCGTTGTGCATCACTCCCATCTGCCCGCACATGCTCACGAACCGCCCCGTGATTGTGCCGGCGTCGAGCGTCATCCGCGTCTGGAATCACGGTGACGACAACGAAACCTATCTCACCGTCGACGGTCAGGTCGGCGAGCCCCTCATGCGCGATGACCGCGTCATCTGCAGCAGTTCGAGCCACTATGTCCACCTGATTCGTCCGCCCCGGATGCTGTTCTTCGACGTGCTCCGCGAAAAACTGCGCTGGGGTGAGCGGTGAAACGAATCTCGCTCACGGGCTGGATCTTCATCGGAATGGCGACGGGCATTGCGCTCGGCTTGATCGCGCCCGGCTTTGCCCGCAACCTTGCGCCCGTCAGCAACATCTTCCTCCGGCTCATCAAATCGATCATCGCGCCGCTCCTGTTTGGAACTCTTGTCTACGGCATTGCCGGCACGGGGAACATCCGTGCGATGGGCCGGATCGGGCTTAAGGCCCTCGTCTACTTTGAAATTGTTACCACCGCCGCGCTGTTCCTGGGCCTCGGCGCCGTCAACCTCGTCCGGCCCGGCGCGGGCATGAAACTTGAGCGGACCGCGTCGGAAAGCGCTGTTACGACGCAGCCGCCCACGTTTGGCCATTTTCTGGAGCACGTCTTTCCGACCAGCGTGTTCGACGCGATGGCTCGGGGCGAGGTGCTCCAGCTTGTCGTCTTCGCGATCCTGTTCGGCGCCGCCTGCGCTGCCCTTGGCGCCAAAGCGAAGCCTGTGGTGGATTTCGCGGAATCGCTCGCCGAAGTGATGTTCAAATACACCGGCTACGTGATGTGGCTCGCACCTGCCGGCGTCTGCGCCGCCATGGCGGTCACCGTCGGCTCCAAGGGACTCGACGTGCTGTTCGGGCTGGGGAAGCTCATCCTGACGATGTACGCCACGCAGGCGATCTTCGTCGTGCTGGTTCTCGGCGCCGTGATGGCGATTACCCGCGTGCCGGTCGGGCGCTTCTACCGCGCCGCGCGGGAGCCGTTCCTGATCGCTTTCTCGACCGCATCCAGCGAAGCAGCCCTGCCCCGCGCTCTGGAGAACATGGAACGCTTCGGTGTGCCGAAGCACATCGTGTCCTTCGTCATTCCGACCGGCTACAGCTTCAACCTCGACGGCAGCACGCTTTACCTCTCGCTGGCTTCCGTTTTCGTGGCACAGGCGGCGGGCATCGAGCTGACGCTCGGCCAGCAGCTACTGATGATGCTGACGCTGATGCTCACGAGCAAGGGAGTCGCCGGTGTTCCGCGCGCGGCGTTGGTGATTCTCGCCGGCACCCTGGCGACGTTTCAGTTGCCGATCGAGGGCGCCGCCGTCCTGCTCGGCATCGACGCAGTGATGGATATGGCCCGAACGTCGGTGAATGTCCTCGGCAACTGTCTCGCCACCGCCGTCATCGCTCGCTGGGAGCGCGTGCCGCTCGAGAGCTGAGCCCGCGCGCCTTCACAGCGGCAGGATGGTTCCAGCACCCCTCTCGACCGCCCGCCGGTAGATCTCCCGTCCCACGACGACGTCCTCGACGCCCATCCCGATGTTCATGTCGATGATCAGCTCGTCGTCGCGTTCTCGCCCCGGCTTTAATCCCGCGACCACCTCACCGATCTCGGCGTGCAGAGGCGGCAGGCCGTGCGGAAGATAGCCCACCGTCATGAAGTACTTCATCTCGTCCAGACTATCGACCAGGAACTTGTCGGCTCGCGAGAACGTCGCCCACTCCCAGAGGCTGTCGAAGTCCACCGGCGCGAGGAACGCCCCCGGTTCCACCCACTCATCGCGGATCTGCGGATCGGGCGTCATCAGGATCGCCGTCCCGGTAACCACGACGAGCGATCCGCGGACCAGTTCCTCAAAACCCCGGACTTCCACGAGTTCGACACTGGACACCTCGGGCTGGAGGTCGGCGATCAGCTTTCGCGTGACCTCCGGGAACTTGTCGTAGAGTTTGATCTTTTTCAGCTTCGGCAGAACCTCCGGGAGTACCAGCACGTGTTCCCTGCCCTGCACGCCCGCTCCGGCGATTCCCACCACCGCGGTGTCCTTCCGGGCCAGCGACTCGCAGGCAAGCGCAGTGACGGCCGGTGTTCGTTTGGCGGTTACCCAGATCGCGTCAAGAATGCAGATGGGCCAGCCGGTCTCCGGAGAGTTCAGCACCATCAGCCCGCTCGTCTGCGGCAAGCCGTACTTCTCGTAGTTGTCGGGGAAGCATTCCGCCCACTTGATTCCGCAGGCGTGGCGCGCCGGAACCCAGGCGGGCATGGCGTGCATCAGCGTGTCTCTCAAGGGATGGATGCCGATTTTGGCCGGCATCTCACAGCGCTTGTTGCCATGCTCGGTCAGCGCTGCCCGAACCAGTTCCAGGATGTCTTTCTTGGTCAGGCCGATGTCGATCACTTCCTGCCGGGTGAGGTACAGGATCTCTTTGCCACGTTCCGGTTCCTTCATGGTGCCCTCCTTGAGGTCCGATGCGCGCTCAGTCCGAGCCGCGTTTCGGAAAGTCTACCACGTGAAAATCCGCGTGAAGAGATACACTGGCTCCCATGACAGGACGGCTTGCTCTCCTTCTGGTAGTGACGGCGCTCGCCGGGGCCCAGTCCACGCCGCAGTACGATATCGTCGCGGCGAAGAAGGTCATGATCCCGATGCGCGACGGCGCGCGACTCAGCACGGACATCTACTTCCCTGCCCGCAACGGCGTCCCGGTTCCTGGCAAGTTCCCGGTCATTCTGGAGCGCACGCCCTACGGTTCGCACACGATCGAGTCGTGGGCGTCGTACTTCGTCCCGCGCGGCTATA
>JAEHDI010000327.1 GCA_016880505.1 Bryobacterales bacterium
ATGATCGATGGGGCGACCGCAGCGGCGGCATGCTCTGGGAGCTCGGTAACGAGCTTTGGGGAAATTTCCAGATCGGCTATCCGACGCTCGAGCGCGTCGCCGGACGAACCCGCGCGTTCGCCGAGGCTGTTCGCCGCGCCGATCCGCGCGCCCGTCTGATCGCCACCGGCGCCGACCCCGACCACTTTAGCGAATGGAACGCAGCGCAGCTCGGCCTGCCTCCGGGGTCATTCGATTTTCTGGCCACGCACTTCGTCGTGGGCGCTGGCGGAGTCCGCCGAGGCGACCCATCCCCGGAGTTCGTTGCGCTCTCCGCCTTCGCCCTTCCCATCGGCCTGGAGCGTAAGCTCCACGAGATGAAACAGCAGATCGACGCTGTCCCGGAATGGCGTGGGCGTACGAAGATCGCCTTCACCGAGTGGCTCTTTCACGGGCCGGACGAGCGGGTTCCCCGATTCAGCAACATGGGAGGCGCTCTTTGCGCCGCGGGATTCCTGAACTCCTTGATGCGGGTCGCCGACTTCACGCCGGTTTCCGACATGACCGGTCTCATCGAATTCGGCGGCATCTGGAAGAAGCGCGGCCGTGTCTACGGCGTTCCGGCCTACTGGGCCTTCCGCATGTACTCGAACGCAGACGCATCGGTCCCCGTCTCCACCCGGGTGACGGTGGAACACTACGACATCGAGCAGGGCAACAACCGGATTCCCGACATCCGCGACGTGCCTTATCTCGACGTTGTGGCGGCTCTCAACGAAGCCGGAGACCGCCTCACACTGTTCTGCGTGAATCGCCATCTGTACCGGGACCTGCCTGCGACGATCCGGCTTTCCGGCTTCGCCCCGTCCGGCCGCGCCAGTGTCAAGACGCTCGCCGGTACGAGCATCCACCAGCCGAATGACGAGATGCGCCCCGAAGCTGTCCACCCGGTCGACAGCGTCGCCCCCGCCGCCCCCAAGTTCGAATACACCTTTCCGCGCTCGAGCGTGACGGTGCTTGAAATGACCGCCGGCCGATGAAACGGTCTGGAATCTGCGGTCTACACCCGACGGGCAGACTCTCAAGCTTCTGTAACCTTTTATTTTCTTGAGGCTAACGCGCCTGTCTGCTATACTCGGAGTGGATGTTCACCCCTCCGCGCGCGCGGACACGGTTGAAACCGACAGGGGACGTGCCCAAGCGCGAAGGCGTGCCTGCCTCACCCGTTTTCCGCCATAGTCGTCTGGAGGTAGCCATACTCGATTGCCAATGAAAGTAAGTGTCGAGATTAGCCGGGGCATCGAATCGCTTTTCGGTACCCGTGACGAAAATATCCGCCTGCTCGAAACCGGCCTCAATGTAAGCACGCAGTTGCTGGAAGACTGCCTCGAAATAGAAGGCGAGGAGGCCAACGTTGCTCGCGCCGAGCGCATCCTCGAGGACTACGTATCCCTCGTCAGGGAAGGACATACGTTCGCCAACGGCGACCTCAACAGCTACCTGCGTGTGGTCACCGAGGACCCCGGCGTGCGGCTCCGCGACCTTGTTCTCAGCGGCCGCCAGCGCAGTTTCGGCAAGAAGGTCGTCGCCCCGAAATCGGGCAACCAGCGGCGCTACGTGGATGCCATTGAGCGCCACGACCTCGTCTTCGGCATAGGCCCCGCCGGCACCGGCAAGACCTATCTCGCCGTCGCGATGGCCGTCTCAGCACTCATGGCCAAGCAGGTCAGCCGGATCATCCTCACCCGTCCCGCCGTGGAAGCCGGCGAGCGGCTGGGCTTCCTCCCCGGTACGCTCCAGGAGAAAGTCGACCCCTACCTCCGGCCCCTCTACGACGCCCTCTACGACATGCTCGACGTTGACAAGGTCGAAAAGTTCCTCGAGCGTTCGGTCATCGAAATCGCGCCGCTCGCCTTCATGCGCGGCCGCACTCTCAACGACAGCTTCATCATCATGGACGAGGCCCAGAACTGCACGCCCGAGCAGATGAAGATGATCCTCACCCGCCAGGGCTTCAACTCCAAAATGGTTGTCACCGGAGACGTTACCCAGATCGACCTCCCCATCGCCAAGCGTAGCGGGTTGCTCGAGGCTATTGAGGTCCTTCGCGGCGTGGAAGGCATCCGCTTCGTCAACTTCGACGAGCGTGACGTCGTCCGCCACAGTCTCGTGCAGCGTATAGTCAAGGCTTACGAGCGCTACGGCGAGACCAACGGCTCGGGCGGCCAGCTCAAGCTGAAACTCGGCGATCCCGCCGGCGAGCGTCCCGCGGATGGCGATCCCGCCCCGGACGGGAACTAGTTCGCTGCCATGCCGACATTCGAAGACCCGTTGATATTTCTTCGTGTCCGCGGCGGGCTTCCGCGCCGCCGCCTTCGCGAGTTCGCCAGACATCTCGCCGCCACCGTCGCCGGTGGCCGGCGCTTCACGTGCCTGCTCACGGATGACCGCGAGTTGCGCCGTCTCAATCGGCAGTTCCTCGGCAAGGACTACCCAACCGACGTCCTTTCCTTTCCCGAGCGCGGTCCCGACGACTTCCTCGGTGAAATGGCCATCTCCGTCGAGCGCGCCGCCGCCCAGGCGCGTGAGTACGGCCACGCAGTCGAGGACGAAATCGGCATCCTGTTGCTGCACGGCCTGCTGCACCTCACCGGGATGGATCACGAAACCGACCGCGGCCGAATGGCTCGGGCGGAAAAGCGCTGGCGAAAGGTGCTCGGCCTTCCCGCCGCTCTGGTGGAGC
>JAEHDI010000328.1 GCA_016880505.1 Bryobacterales bacterium
CCACATAGTCGAGACGCCACGCGGATTCGAGATCGTAGCGCCCGAGACCGGTCGCTTGGGTTTCAAGAGGAAAACCCGTGTGGCTGCCGTCTCCGGCCGCGGCGACAATCTTTGGATCCTGCGGCACGTAGTACTCCTGCCACAACCGCACGTAGTTCCCGCCGGCGGCGGCGAGCTTTTCAAACAACCGGTCGAAGTAGTACGTGCCCTCCTTCTTTTCGTACATGCAGAGGTTCTGCCCAATCGGGAAGAAGACGCGGCCGGAGGCATCTTCGAGATACTGTCGGTTGCGTGGGCTGACACGAATGGCGCCGGGCCGCGGCCCCTCGCTTACGGTAAATGTCACGTCCCGGCTGCGGCTAGTGCCGCTCGGGTCCTTAAGCTCGAGCACAGCGCGGTGGACTCCGGTTGCGCCACTCGAGAAACGCACCCGCCATCCGGGCTTGCCCTCCGGCGTACGCACTTCGACGCGGTCCGCACCGGTGGCATTCGGATTGGCGATGCTCCGGCGGTACGCCTGAGACCAGAAGCCGGGCACGCGCACCTGCTGGCCTGAGGGCAGCGTCACAATGGCGTCGAGCGTGACAAGGTTCGGGTCGAACGGATTCGCCGGCGCCCGATCCGGCGTCAGCGCGATCTCGACCATCTCGTGCTGCCGCACCTCCGGCGTTAGCACCGTCGGCTCGGGAAGCTGAGCAGCGGCGGCGAAGAGGGGTAAGAGACAGAGCACTGCCGGGGCACTAACGTGTTTCACCGAGAAGTTCTCCATAGAAAGCCATCAGCGGGTCGGCGGAGGCGCGCCGCCGGATTTTCAAGTTCTGTTTCCCGGCGGCGGCACTTCGGTACGCCGCCTCCACGCGGGCGGAGGGCATCGGGTTCCCGAGTGGGGAGACTGTGTTCACCAGCCAGACCGGTCGCGGTGCAACCGCGGCGCCCAGGTCCGGCAGGTCGTACTGGTCGAGTACGCCCGGGATCAGCGCCTCGAACACGTTCCGGTGGATCGGGGACGCCGCCACCGCGTGGTACGACACAAGATTGCCCTCTAGGATCAGAGCATCGAATCGCGGGTCGAGCGCGGCCGCATGAAGCAGAGTTGTCCCGATCAGGCCCTTCGCAAACCCGAGCGCCCGTCCGTCATACAAGAGGTTGCGTTCCCGAAGGACATCGAGCCCCCGCAGGATCTCCTCCACCCGAAGCCCAAGAACAGGCCGCCCAACCATCAACGCCAGCCAAACCGTTCCGTCAGCGAGATACCCAGGCCCCGAATCCTCGTCGCGGACCGCCGTCTCGCCAATTCCGGACGGGTCCAGCGCCAGCACGGTGAACCCCATTCGGGCGAGTTCGACCACGTCCGGCCGCAGCCCGGAAGCGGACGATTTCCCCGCCTGATCCAGGTACAGAATGGCGCGTCGCCGATCGCGATCTTGGGCCGGGAGGCAGAGGAGCGCCGGCACGACCCGGCCGCTATCGGCATTGTAGGTCAGTTTCTCAACGCGGAAACCGTCCTGTTCCACCGTGCCGAGGCTGCGGATGTCTAGCGGCCCGGTAGAGCGTCGGTACCGGGTGAGACTTTCAATTCTTCGTGCCAGATCTTTGACCGGGCGTGCCGGTTGGATCGTCCCGAGACGCTTCACGTTCAGCGTGCTGGCCGTCTCGCCTCCGAGCGAATCGGCGACCTGGCCGGTCCTGGTGCAGTACAGGTCCTCTTCGGCTTCCAGCTTAGACGCGGGCTCGGGGGCGGGCGCGTCCGGATCGCCTTTGAGCCACCGCTTCATCCAGGCGTAGATCGCCTCCCGCGTGTCCCGATTCATGCCGTGCCCGCCGGGACCGATGTACCGGGCGATCTTCTCCCCGGCGCCGAGGAGCGCATAGATCCGCTTGAGCTCCTCGTAGGTCCGCGTGCCACCGGCAAGAGGAAAGAAATCCTCGGTGGTGTTGCAGATGAGATACGGCTTCGGCGCGACCGCAATCGCGAGATCGCCGTGGTTCAACCCGAGCCGCAACTGGTCCGGGAACTGCTGCTCGGCGTCCTGCGGGCCGGTACCCTCGAGTTGCTCCTCCCAGGCACTGATGTAACAGGCGGGAGCCGCCGCCTGAACGCGATCGTCCAGCGCGGCGATGTAAGCTGTCAGCGTTCCACCTCCGGAGCAGCCGGAGACCCCGATCCGTTTCGGGTCCACTTCGGGCAGGGACTGGAGCAGATCGATGCCGCGCATCCCATCCCAAATGCGGTACCGGGCCACGCTCTCGCCGGCCAGCAGGCTC
>JAEHDI010000329.1 GCA_016880505.1 Bryobacterales bacterium
CCAGCAGCCGGCGCCGGCTCGCTTACACGTGCGCCTCACGTGCAGCGGCAATCCACGTCAGTGACGGTTCGCTTCTCGGACTCGGGTGGCGTGCCGAGTGTGGCGGACAACGACCCGAACGTGGCCGGTCCCCGCGGAATCGCGATCCGGTTTCATCTCGCCGAACACGTCCACACGGACATCATCGGGCACTCGACCGATGGATTCCCGGTGCGAACCGCGGAAGAGTTCCTTGAATTCCTTCGCGCCCGCCATGCCAGCGGTCCTGGCGCGCCCAGGCCTACGCCGGTCGAGTCCTTTCTCGCCACTCATCCTGCGGCGCTGAAGTTCGTGCAAACGCCCAAGCCCATCCCCACCAGCTTCGCGAAAGAATCATTCTTTACCGTGACGGCGTTCAAGTTCACGAACAAGGCCGGCAACAGCCGTTACGGGCGCTTCCGCATCCGTCCGGAGGGGGGCGCCGAATACCTCGATGCGCAGGCCGCTGCTGCGAAATCCGCCAATTTCCTCTTCGATGAGATCGTCGAACGGCTCGCGAAGCATCCGGTTACGTTTCACATCATGGTTCAGCTGGCTGTGGACAGTGACACGGTGGATGATTCCACCGTCCAGTGGCCGGAGGACCGCGCGCGGATCGAGTTCGGCACCATTGTCTTAACCGAACGGATCCCGGAGGATGACATCGAGAAGCGCCGGATTATTTTCGACCCCATTCCTCGCGTCGACGGAATTGACTCATCGGGTGATCCGCTGCTCGACGCGCGAGCTGCCGTTTATCTGATGAGCGGGCGCCGCCGGAGAGCGGCTGGCGCGTCGTAGTACGCCCGGGAACGGCGACCTGTGGCGGGCCGGTGCGAGATCAGCCTGCTGCCGCCACGGGCAGCGCGCCGAATCGCCGCTCCCGGTTGCGGAACTCTTTCACGGCCGCGGCCAGGTCGTCCGCTTCGAAATCCGGCCAGAACTTCGGTACGAACAGGAGTTCAGCGTAGGCGGATTCCCAGAGTAAGAAGTCACTCAGGCGCTGCTCGCCCGCCGTGCGGATCAGCAGATCCACCTCCGGGACAGGACCCGGTGAATGCTCCGCCTCGGCCAGCAGGCGGGCGAACGCCTCCCGTGTCGTGTCGTGCCGGCCTTGTACTCGCTGGGCTGCACGCAAGATCACATCGCGCGCGGAGTAATCAACCGCCACGCGCAGGTGCAGACGTGTACAGCGCGCCGTCGATCGTTCGGCCGACGCGACTGCCGCCGCCAGCCTCGTCCCGAGCCGGTCGCGCCGTCCGATGACGCCGATCCGCACTCCGTTCTCGACACAACGTCCAGTCTCGGATTGTAGGTGCTCCTCGAAGAGACGCATCAGGGCTTCCACTTCAGCCCTCGGGCGGCGCCAGTTGTCGGACGAAAAAGCATAGAGGGTCAGCGTCCCGATTCCCAGCGCGGGCGCGGCCTCGACAGTGCGGCGGACGGCCTTCGATCCCTCCCTGTGGCCCGCCACTCTCGGAAGTCCGCGTTCCGTCGCCCATCGCCCGTTGCCGTCCATGATGATCGCGACGTGCAACGCGGGATATTGAGTACTTTGCATCTTAAAGTATCCTTGCAAAAAAATAGCGCGGGCCGCTCAGCGGCCGCGCGTCGCCTCGATCAGGGCCTCCATGTGGGCGACGTATCTCTCAAAGGCCCGGCGTCCCATCGCCGTCAGGCGGTACTCCGTCTTCGGCATGCGTCCGTCGAACGACTTCGTGCACGTAATGTAGCGGGCGTCTTCCAGCTTGCGCGCGTGAACGCTAAGGTTGCCGTCCGTGGTCTTCATAAGCTTCTTCAGCTCACTGAAGGTGAGCGATTCGTTCACTGCCAGCGCACTGACGATCCCGAGCCGCATCCGCTCGTGGATAAGCCGGTCCAATGCGGGCGGCGCGGCTTCGGCCGGGAAATCGCGCAACGTACGGGAGTCCCCGCTCTCTCTTTGTGTCTGCTCCTTGCGGAGCGCCGATTGCTTAGCCACCGTACCTCCACGCAATGAGGATTCCGAAGACGATGTGCAGCCCGCCGAAGCCGGCCGCAAGCAGCCAGTTCCCCCACGCCGCCGGAGCGAACAGTGCTGCCGCACCCGCCGCCATGAAGCAAAGTCCCATCGCGGGAACCACGCGCACCGAGAATGCACCCGCGCTCGTCACGCCAACGCCATAGAGCAGCAGCCACGTTCCAGGCATTAGGGCGCTCAGCCCTGCCTGATAGAGCACGAGCGTGAACAGGCCCGCCGCCAGCATCGGCGGTGCGAGGCCCAGTCCGAATTTCCTTCCCGGTCTCGACAGGAGGGACGAGCCAGCAGCCCTGGCCTTATGCGCCATCGCGAAAACCCCGAGCACAAATGCCACGAATCCTTCCGCCAGCCATGTGACCAGCCACCGTTCCGTGTCCGGTTGCCGCGCCGCGATCACTGCCGCGGCGACGGCGGTGAGCCCCATCGCCACGCCGCCTTTGCCAGGGACCGCCGTGAACGCCGCCGCACCCTCCATCGTCTCCCGGATGAAGCGGATGTTGTCCATCGCATGGGCGTGTAATTCGATCGGCACGGCCGGCTCACTCCGGATGGGGCGGACAGAACCCATGGCACGATTATCGCCGCCGTTTTGATTTTTGTCAAGTACTTTATAGTTCAAAGAACGATCACTCCACGACTCTCGCCGTCACCACCAGCGTCATGGCGTTGTTCGAACCATCAACGTTGGCCTTGCCAACCACCACCTTCTGTCCCTCGCGCACATCGATCCCGGTGTTGAAGCCCACCTCGTTGAACTGGTAACCGGAGCCACCCGTGGAGTAGGGGATCCGTGCCCCGAACTTGAGCTCGCGGATTCGTAGCAACCGGATTTTGTCGTCGCCCGAGACCCCTACGCCGGTGAACCTGGCCTGGTATACGGTCTTCGCATAGAGATTGGTTGGAAAGTCGGCGGGAGGTGTCCCTACCGCGCTCGCCTCTCCGCTTTCCCCGTCTCGCACACGCAGAACCATCGTGTCCAGCAACCGGAACCCCTGGTAGGAGAAGAGGTTCTTCAGTTGCTTCGTCACTCCCTCGAGTTCCGGGGGAACATTACCGCCTGGTTGCGGGGAGGCCATCAGAATGTAGGCCGTGATCTCGACGTTCTTCGGCGCCGGGGCCGGAACGTCCATCCGTCGGACGGCCTCCTCGACCGCCGCGACCGTTTCCGGCCGTCCCGAGACCACAAGCCGGCGCAACGGCAGCGAAAACTGGATCGCGGCGCCGAAAGGCAACAGCAAGGGCGGAAGTTCCCGCACATCCAAATTGCGCACTTCGATGATCTTCGTGACTTGTTCCTTCTCCTGTGCCATCGCCGGAACAAGCGTTAATGCCAGAATTACCGACAACATCATGTTTCTCATACTCAATCTCCGTTCTGATCAATCAGCCACACAATGACGACGTCCGGGTCGTCCGTCAGCATTTTCACCACCAGCGGCTCGCCCCTCGGTGGCGCAGGCTTCCGTGGTACGTGCTTCACGGCCTTCCGCACCGGTCGCCGCTCAATCCCTGGATCGGCGCCGCGCTGTTCAGAAGCGTGTTCGGCAACCGGCTCACGAACCTCCGCCGCCGGCGCCGGCTCCGGTGGCGGTGGAACCCGCCGTTCAGGCCATAACACCACTCCCGCCAAGACGACCGCCGTCAGTCCTACTGCCACCGCATGCTTCCACCGCCATGCGAGCCACCAGGAAGGCCGCGTGTCTTCGATCCTCTCCAGCACCCGCCTCCGCACGGCATCCAGAACGGCGGGATCGATCGCGTCTTCATTCAGCGCCTTGAGTACGGCCTGACTTCCCAGCAACTCCTCACGCAACTCCCGGCAGGCTGCACATTCCCCCAGGTGCTCTTGCACGAGCTTGGCGTTGCGCGCATCGAGATCGCCCTCCACGGAAAGGGCGATCAGTCTCTCGAACTTCGGGCAACTCATGTTCGCCTCCTCCGGAACCGGTCCGCGAATTCCCTGATCTTCAGCCGCGCGGAACTGACCTGTGAACGCACCGTCGCCGCCGTCGAGCCTAGGATTCGTGCGACTTCTTTTGTCGGCAGCCCCTCCAGGTCCCGCAGCACGATCGCCGCCCGTTCCTTCTCCGGCAGCCTCCCAAGCGCCTCCTCGACGATGCGCTTCTGCTCACGGCGCTCGTACTCCGCAGTCGGGTCTTCGACGTGCCATGGCTCGCCCACTTCGGGCGCCCAGCCCTTTTGCCGGGAGCGCGCGAGGTCCCGGCAGACGTTCACAGTCACCCGATACAGCCACGGCGGGAACTCACGAGTGTCGTCAAACCGCCGCAAGTGCTTGTGCAGGCGAAGGAAAACCTCCTGAGCGGCATCCTCGGCGTCCTCCCGGCATCGCAGTAGGCGTAACGCGGTGAGGAACACCCGCCGTTCGTGGAGGACAATCAGTTGTTCGAACGCCGCCGCATCGCCGGCCTTGGCAAGACGGAGCAGGGTGACAGGCTCCGGGCTCTCAGATGCCTCAGCCGCCGACGTCATTGTGAGAGCCAGTTCCCGCACCGGATTCGGTATCCAAAACAGATATACTCCTCCGGCCGGCAAAACGTGCAGAGAGATTTTGGGGAAACGGTGAACCAGCCCGTTTCTCGCGTTTCGTCAAGGAATGTCGACCAGCAGCATCTGTTCCCGGCCGTCCCGCGTCGAGACGAGTACTTCGCCCTTGGGGTCAACGGCGAAGGTCGGCCCGTTGATGCACAGCACCTCGTGCGGCCGGCCGCACTGATTCACGAACAGCGCATAGAAGCGGTTTTCCCGGGCTCGTGCGGGGATGTAGCGTAGGAACTGATCGAGCATGCCGTCGTGGCTGCGCCAGCCGCCGAGCCGGCCCTCGCGGCAGTGCTCGTACAACTCGTCCATGCTTTCGTGCGGGAGGTCCTGGCCGTCGAGGCCGAGGGGGTCGGCGTCCCACGCGTGCGGCATCAGGACGATTTCGGCGCCGTTCCGCCCGTATTCGGCCAGCAGGGCGGGCTGGGTCGTGTCCCAGCAAATGGCAACTCCGCAACGCCGGCCGGCGACCTCGAATACCGGGCGCGCGTCATGCCCTTGCCACCACGGCACTTCGAGCCTCGGTATACAGTTCTTTCGGTAGACGCCTGAAACGGCTCCGTCCGGAGCGATGACAACGTAGGCGTTGTAG
>JAEHDI010000330.1 GCA_016880505.1 Bryobacterales bacterium
GATCTTCAGACCGAACGGCGCTACGATCTCATCCTGTTCAGCGAGAGCCTGCTCTTCATTCCGCTCGCGGAAGGGTTCACCAAGGCGCTCTCCTTGCTCAACCCCGGCGGCTACGTCCTGATCACCGACATCTTCCGCGTGCCGGCAGAAGGGAAGAGCCCGATCGGGGGTGGGCACGAGTTGGCGCGCTTCCGCGAGACGATCGCCCGCTTCCCCCTCGTCCCCAACCTCGATCTCGACATGACCGACGGCATCGCCCCGACGTTCGACCTGATCGACGCCGCCTACCGCGAAGCCGTGCAGCCGGCCTACGAGCTGATCATGTCGCGCCTCGAGGCACGGCGTCCGTGGACGACAAAGTTCATGAAATGGATGTTCAGGAAGAAGCTGCGGCGCTACGAGGACAAACACTTCAGCGGGCGGCGCAACGGCCTGAACTTCAAGAAGTACAAGGCCTACCGCCTACTGCTCTACCGTCACGACGTCATCGATGAAGGCAACTTTGCAGGCGCGGGGGTTGTTTTCGCGGACCGAGGTCGAGGTTAGATTCGGCAACGACTCTTGCTGTCCACCGCCTCGGTCGCCGGCCAACGGTATCCCGAGGAGAAAGCGTTCTCGATGAACGTGTTCCGCGCCGCATGGATCCTCGGGTTTCTGGCCGCCCCGTCCGTAACTGCCGCACAGAAAACCATTCGCATCAGCGACACCCTGGCTGCCAGCGCCGACAAGCTCAAGGTCAACAACCCCGCCCAATTCATGAACCGCATCCCGGGCTGGCGGTTTGGGGACTATGCCGTTGCGACGAGCGAGCAGGGGCCAGTCAAGACCACCACGAGAAAAAAGTTCTCCGAGAAGGTGGACAGCAGTACCAGTGAGAAGTTCTCATTTGTCTTGACCAACAAGACAATGGATTCGGCAATAGTGAACGCAGCGCGCAACAGCACAGCGCAGGTACTGAGGGGTTCGGAACTGGGGAATGGGTGGCACTTCGGTGAGGATGAGAAGGTAGTGCTCGTATCCGATAGTCTCGCCGCGATCATTACGATCAATCGAGATACATCCGACACCTGGTCATTTTTCCTCGTGGTGACCGGAAGCCCCAGCTTCACGGGCTTCGTCACCAACGGCGAACGTCGCATCACCGTGGCTGTGGCGAGCTCTAATCGGAATGCCTTGGATCTCCGTGGATGGCCCGCCCTAGGATATGAGTTTCTCGAAGACGGGCGATCCCTTGGTGCCATTCAGTACATCGGCGGGCTGTGGCGGCCTGCCCAATTCGTTTGGTTAGATCGGAGTCTCGATGCGAGGACGAAGCTTCTTCTCGCCGCTGCCATGACGGCCGTTCTTCAAGTGAACAGGCAGCGGTCGTCAAATGGACCTTGAAGAAGCAGATACGGCGCTACGAGGATAAGCACGTCAGCGGGCGGCGCAACGGCCTGAACTTCAAGAAGTACAAGAGCTACCGCCTGCTGCTCTACCGTAGCACGGCGCCATCGATCGAGACCGGCAGCGCTCGGCGTCGACCGGACAAAGCCCCGGCCACCGTGTGACCGGATAGGATTCTCGGGGGAAAATGCGGCACGGTTGCTAGGGTTGTGCAGCGACTATGCAACAGCGTCGGCGGATGAAACCGCGGCCCGAAGCGGGGCGTTCGACTCTTAGAGGGGTACACTAAACATCAAGAGCCAACAGAGTCCGATCTGCGGAGGTATCATGAGAGCGGGAGGCCTTTTCTTCGTCGCGAGTTTGCTGCTCGCCGGCTGCTCGAGCGACGATTTCACTTATGCCGAAAGCGCGGAGCAATCCGGACCCAATGCGGCCGTCCAGCCAGGAGCAGCTGTGCTCGAGGAAGACAGCCCGGGTCTCCTCGCACAGGCGACGATCAGCGACGCTGCGGCTCGCGCGGTCGCCCTCGAGCGTTTCCCCGGCGGTCAGATCGTCGACGCGGACATCGATCAAGACGATGGTCGCGTGGTCTATAAATATGAACTGCGTGTTGCGAATGACCGTCACCGCGTCGATGTAGATATCGATGCGAAGACGGGCGCCATCGTGGCCGTCGATGACAAGGACGTCGACGACGGGGACAGTCCTGCGAAGCGCGATGGGGGCTCTCGATTGGACACGAAGCGCGCACCTTCTGCCCCTGTAGGGCCCCTTCGTCCGGCTCGGCCGCGGCCGCGCATGTACATTGCTTCGTCGCCCGCGCCTTCGGCCGCAGCACCTGGAGTGCATTCCGGGGACTGACTGCCTGACTCGACACGACAAAGCCCCGGCAAACGGGTGACCGGTCACCGGGGCTTTCCTTTCCCCACTCCTGCAAGTGCACTGTTGTGCTATGACGTCTCGACGTGTCCTTCTCGTTAATTCGTTCTCAGATACACCCGGCCGTCGCCGCTGAAGCGATCCCCCTGGAGCTGCAGTTCGAACGCCATTTGGCCCTGGCGACCCTTCGTGACGAGCGTGCTGCCGATCACGGTGTAGGTTCCCTGATCGCTGGTCTGGCTCGCGCTGCCAGCTGAGCCGGCGCCGCTCGTGAGGTCGGGGGTCGTGACCATGACCGACGTGGACGATTCCCAGGCGTAGTTGCCCCGCCCGTCGAACGTGACGTACTCCTCGTGACTGCGCGAGGCGCCGCCGGTCGCGGAGGTGACCCCGTCCGTGCGCCCGGCGTAATACATCCACTTCCCCGCGAGCGCGGCGACCGCCTGCTGATTCACCTCCGGCGCCTGCGCGTGCACACTCCCCACCACCTGATCGACGGTGGCGCGCAGCTGCGTCATCTGCTCGGGCGTCGTCATCCCGAGCACGGCGAAGCCAGTCCCGTGCGGCGTGAGCACGGCTACATAGCGGCCAAGTACCTGCCGGCCCATCTGATCCGTGCTCGCGTACATCGCTGTGAGCCCGCGCATCCCGGCGATCGTCTGCTGCTGCGGCTGCTCCACGGGCATACCCTGGAGATTCATCGATTGATAGAACCGTCCGAGGTCGGCGACCATCTCTTCGAAGCTCGAGTACAAACCGGTGGCGACGAAGATCGCGCCCGCCTGCGTGGTGGAGCCGAGAACGTGGAGGCGGCCGTAGCGTTGCCCCAGCTGCCACCCGGCGGGCACCGCGTAGGCGACGTTCCACCCGGCGAACGACGAACCGCCGCCGGCCGCCCCCGTGTAATCCGGCGTCTGACTGGCACACGGGGCGGTCATCACGACGAGCGACAGCGTCAGGAGCGACGGCAGGATCGGGCGCATGGGTCCTCGGCGAGGAATTGAGGGCGCGAAGCGGCGCGGGACTGGGCACCTCGGCGGCGCCAGCCGCTCGGCGCAAGTATGGCCCGCGATCAGCCGAGCAGCAAGGCTGATCAGTTAGGAATCAGCGAGCATTTCGTCCTGAGCGACGACCGCGCACAGTTATCCGGGCGCGGATTTGTTACTGGGACTGTTACTGGCAGCGGTGAAGCAGGTTGGATGAAGGCCTTGGCAGGACCGACGCAACTGCACGCTGTTACGACAATTGTCTACAAATGGGCCTGGGTAGAGTTGAACTACCGACCTCACGCTTATCAGGCGTGCGCTCTAACCACCTGAGCTACAGGCCCTACTGACTGCGGGGAATGGGGAATGGAGAACCGCACGCCATTCCCCACTCCCGGTTCCCCGCCTCACTCCCATTCCCGCTTCGGTCCCTTCTTGGGCCGGAAGTCGTCCTCATCGGTGTCGTCGAACTCGTCATCGAGATCGTCGTAATCATCATCCTCGAGATCGTCTTCGTCGAGATCGTCCTCGTCCAACTCATCATCGAAGTCTTCGTCGAGTTCCTTGTCCTCTTCGAATTCTCCGAACTCCTCGTCGACTTCGTCGCCCCTGCGCTTGAGCGACCAAATCGTCGACGTCTCACGGGCCAGCATTGCCACCTCCGGCTGAGGTTTCTGTCGAACGACTGCTCCAGGACCCTTGCCCTACCCTACTCTTCCAAGGCGCGCTTCTCGCTGCGGGCCAGCTTGCGGCGCTCCGTCGCACCAAGTAGACGCTTACGCAGCCGCAATGAGGACGGTGTCACTTCGATCAGCTCATCATCCTCGATGTACTCCAGTGCCAGCTCCAAGGTCATCTGGCGGGGCGGCTCCAAGATAATCATCTCGTCCGCCGCCGTTGTGCGCATGTTTGTGAGCTTCTTTTCCTTTGTAGCGTTCACATCGAGATCACCCGGCCGCACGTGCTCCGCGATGATCATCCCCTCGTAGACGGGATCTCCGGGCTGGACGAACATCGTCCCGCGCTCCTGAAGATTGAAGAGGGCGTACGCCACGACCACCCCCTCCCGATCCGCAACCATTACCCCGCGGTTGCGCCCTGACAAGGGGCCTGCCCAGAGGTCGTACTCGAAGAAACGGTGGTGGATGATCCCCGTCCCCCGCGTGTCCGTCAAGAACTCCGAACGATACCCTAGCAACCCGCGCGCCGGGATCTTGAAACGCATCCGCACCA
>JAEHDI010000033.1 GCA_016880505.1 Bryobacterales bacterium
CGGCGGCGGTGATCTCGATGTCGGTGGCGGCGCGCAGGCGTCGGAACCAGTCGAGGTCAGTGCCCTGTAGCATTCCTTCCTTGTCTACGTACGTACACAGGAAGCCGCCGCAGAAGGGCTCCAGCCGATGGATGACCTCCTCGGCCGTCAGTGATAGCGACTCCCGCCAGCCCTTCACCACGATCCGGCCTCCCTTGGAATCGAGGGCGATCACTAGCCGCTCTTTGCCGATCACGGCGGCAACCGAACCAAGGAACGGCTCATTGACGCCGTCAGCGGTGAATGCGGAGGTGCCGACGATCACTTTGCGCGCGCCCTGTTCGACGAGTTTCACGGCACGCTCCGCAGTTCGGACGCCTCCGCCGATGCGAGTTGCCGCGCGGGAGGCGAGGAACTCGACAATGGCGTCGTTCGAGCCTTTGCCGATGGCGGCGTCGAGGTCGATGACCTGAATCTCAGGGAAGCCCGAGAACCGGTCCAGCATCTCCTGCGGAGTGCCGCCCTCTAAAGCTTTGTCGCGGCCCTGGACGAGCTGGACCACCTTGCCGTCCATCAGATCGATGCACGGAATGATCACGAGCGCCTCACCGGGACGCAGTGCCGCTCCAGGTGCTGCTTCAGGTCGTCCACCGTGTATGTTCCGTAGTGGAAAATCGAGGCGGCCAACGCGGCATCGGCCTCACCTTCCGTGAGCACGCGGACAAAGTCATCGGGCCCCCCGGCACCGCCCGAAGCGATCACCGGGATATGCGTCGCCCGGGAAGCGGCCCGTGTCAGTTCGCAGTCAAAACCCTGCTGCACGCCATCGGTATCCATTGAAGTGAGCAGAATTTCTCCGGCGCCGAGCGCCTCGCCGCGGGCGGCCCACTCGATGGCATCGAGTCCCTCGTCAACGCGGCCTCCGCGGGTGTAGACATTCCAAGCGCCCTGTGCCCGCCGCTTCGCATCGATCGCAAGTACCACCGCCTGCGAGCCGAACTCACGGCTCAGTTCGGTGAGTAACTCGGGGCGACGGACTGCGGCTGTATTCACACTCACCTTGTCGGCGCCGGCTTTTAGGATTTTCCGGGCGTCGCCGACCGATCGGATACCGCCCCCGACGGTGAGCGGGATGAACACTTTGCGAGCGGTGCGAGCGACGACGTCGACCATCGTTTCGCGCTCATCGCTTGATGCCGTGATGTCGAGAAAGACAAGCTCGTCGGCGCCCTGCTGGTTGTAACGGTCCGCCAGTTCCACTGGATCGCCGGCGTCCCGGAGGTTCACGAAATTGACTCCCTTAACGACGCGGCCGGCGGTGACGTCCAGGCACGGAATAATGCGTTTGGCGAGCATCGTCTTACAACTCCACAAAGTTCTTCATGATCTTCAGCCCGAGCGGTCCGGACTTCTCAGGGTGGAACTGAACGCCGAACAGGTTGGCGCTTTCGAGGACCGCGGTATATCGTATGTCCGTGTAGGAACAGGCGGCGGCGCTCTCCGGCACGACGGGTGCGTAGTAGCTGTGGGCGAAGTAAACGTACGGTTTGGGACCGATGCCGGCCAACAGGCGTGACTCCCGGACCGGGACGAGATCGTTCCAGCCCATATGAGGCACCCGGGCGTTCTCCGGAAAACGCCGGACCATGCCTGGGACGATACCGAAGCCCTGCAACCCGGGCTCCTCCTCGCTTCCGGCAAATAGCGCCTGCAAGCCCAGACAGATTCCGAGAAACGGGATACCGGCTCCGATGCGCTCCAGGAACTTTCCGCGCACCTGCATGTCGTCAAGCGCCCGAAGCATCTGGCCGAAATGGCCGACGCCCGGAAGGATCATTTTCGACGCCCGGTCGAGCCCGGACGCGTCGCGCACCAGCGTGTAGGCTGCGCCGATCTCCGCCAGCGTGTTTTCGACCGATCGCAGATTGCCGGCCCCGTAGTCGAAGATTGCGATCACAAAAGCCCCTTCGTCGACGGCAACTCGCCGCGCAGCCGCTTATCCTTGGAGCAGGCGAACTTCATGGCGCGCGCGAAACACTTGAAGATCGCTTCGACTTTGTGGTGATTCGACCGGCCGTAGAGGACTTTCACATGGAGGTTGGCGCCCGCCTGATTGGCGAAGCCACCGAAGAAGTCCTCGAGCAATTCTGTCTGAAGGTCACCCACGAGCCGGACCTTCACCATATCCTTATAAACGAGCGCCGGCCGGCCGCCGAGGTCCACGGCAACGACCGCCAGTGTTTCGTCCATCGGCATGACAAAGTAGCCGGCGCGGTTGACGCCGCGCCTGTCGCCGAGCGCCTGGCTGAACAACTGGCCGAGCACGATGCCCACATCTTCGACCGTATGGTGCTGGTCGACGTCGAGGTCACCCGCGGCGCGAAGCTTCAGGTCAAAGCCGCCGTGTTTGGCGAACAACTCCAGCATGTGGTCGAGAAATCGGACCCCCGTGTCGACCTCGTACCGGCCTCGTCCCTCAATTTTCAGGCTGCCGCGGATCTGTGTTTCGCGGGTGATGCGTTCGACGGTAGCGGATCTCACAGCACGCTCTCCAGATCGTTGATGTCGTTCAACACCGCAACGGCGTTTTCGGCCTCAAGCAGCGTTACGAGCCTCTCGCGGCGGGGGTTGTCTGGCGAAGCGATTCCGATGAACGGGACGCCGGCCGCCCGTGCGCTGCGCGCATCATCGACGGTATCGCCGACATACCGGAGCCTCGCGCCGCCGGTGATGTCCGAGATTTTTAGCAGGCCTTCGGGGGCGGGCTTGCCATGGACCACGTCGTCTGTGCCGACGACAGGATCGAACGGCAGCGTTTTCGCGAAACGGTCCAGTGTGACTTGCGCCTCGTCTCGCAACCTGCCCGTAAAGATGGCCAGGCGGTAACGCGCACCAAGCCGCTCGAGCAATCCGGGCTTCGCGATCCATCGTTCCTGGAAGATCAATCCGTCCTTTCCATCTCCAAAAAAGAAAGTCTGGAATTGAGTGACCACGGTATCGTAATCCACTTCCACGCCATAATCGCGGATGATCTTGTGGGAGAGAGCCCAGTCGTTGTTCCAGCCGCCGGCGTTCTTCAAGTCCTGAATGAACTCGTGGCTGACCTCGCGGTCCGTGAAGTACTGCACGGTACGGCGGATGGTCTCCCTGTAGGACGCCGTCACGTCGACCAGCACGCCGTCCATGTCGAAGATAAGCACTTCGCCGGGCATCACCAGATCTCCTCAAGGGCTGCCAGGAAGCGGCGAGTCTGCTCGCGGGTGCCGACGGTCACGCGAACGCACCCGGGAAGTTCGTAGCTGCGGTCACGAATGAGAACCCCCATTTCACGCAGCCGGTCGCGAATTTCGATCGCCCGGTCGCCCGCGCGGAAAAGCACGAAGTTCGCCTCACTGCGGAAGTAGGGAATAGCGAGCCGTTCGAAGGCGTCGTACAACAGATCCCGGGAGGAGATCGCCTCGGAGACGTAGTTCGAAATGTACTCGGTGTCCCGCACGGCCTCTCGCGCGGCGAGCGCCGCCAACATGTTCACGCTGTACGGCGACTGGGCTTTGTGAAGGTAGTTGATATTGACCTCCTGCGAGAAGACGCAACCCAGCCGCATTGCGGCCATACCGTAGACCTTCGAGAACGTCCGGCTCACCAACAGGTTCGGGAAACGGCTGACCATTCCGAGCGCGGTGACTCCGCAGAACTCGTAGTAGGCTTCGTCGATCAGCACGGCGGCGCCGGGGGCTTTTTCGAGGATCTGCATGATTCCGTCGAGCGAGAGCCCGGTTCCGGTCGGGTTGTTCGGGTTGGCGATCAGCACGGCTCGGGTGGATGACTGTATCGCAGCGAGCAATTCCGAAAGCGGGAACGCAAGGTCTTCGGGGCGGTAGTCCACCTCGCGGATCGACGCTCCGGCCACCTCCGCATAGAACCGGTACATGGCGTAGGAAGGCCTCAACAAGAGCACGTCGTCGCCATCGTCCACGTAGGTGTTTACGATCACCTGGATCGCTTCGTCCGTGCCGTTCGTCAGAAGAAGCTGGTTTTCAGCCACACCGAAGAAACCGGCCAAGTCCTTCTTCGCTTCGACGTACTCGGGATAGACGGCGAGCTGATCCTCGGTCAGCTTCTGTTTGAGGAATTCGATCACCCGGGGTGAACAGCCCAGGGTGTTTTCGTTGAAGTCGAGGCGCAGTTTGCCGGCCCGGCCTCCAGTGGGCGGCGAATACGGAGCCATCCGCAACACCGCTTCACGGGGCCGAAGAACACCGGCGGGAATCTCGAGACGATCAGCCACGGATACGTACCTCCACCGAGCGCGCGTGCGCCTCGAGTCCCTCGGCTCGCGCCAGTGTTGTGATGGCTGGAGCTAGCTTGCGCAGGGAAGCCACGCCCAGTTCCTGCACCGAGATCACCTTCACGAAATCGGCGGCCGAAAGGCCGGCGCGCACGCGGGCAGCACCGGAAGTCGGCAGCACGTGATTCGGTCCGGATGCGTAGTCGCCGGCGGCCTCCGGGCTGTGCGGTCCCACGAAGACGCTGCCGGCGCTTGTGACGAACTTGAGCAGAGAGGCGTCCGGGATGCTCAGGTGTTCCGGCGCGAAGCGGTTGGAGATCTCCATCGCGCGTTCGACCGACTTTACGAGGATCATCACGCTGTTCTTTTCGATGGCCACGCGCGCCGTCGGGGCAGTCGGCAGGTCGGCCAGTTGCCGGTCCACTTCACGCGCCACGGCGGCCGCTAGCCGCTTCGACGTAGTGACGAGAATTGCCGAGGCGTCTGTGTCATGTTCCGCCTGGGCCAGCATGTCGGCGGCGATGACACGGGGATCTCCGTCCGCTGCGACGATCAGTATTTCGGTGGGACCGGCGATGAAGTCGATGCCGACTTCTCCGGCAAGAAGCTTCTTAGCTGCAGCCACGTAGATATTGCCCGGTCCAACGATGCGGTCCACTTTCGGCACCGTCTCGGTACCGAAGGCAAATGCCGCGATGGCGTGAGCCCCGCCCATCCGGTAGACGCCACTTACTTTGAGGAATCGGGCAACGCCGAGGATTTCCGGCGACGGCCGCGGCGAAGCCACCCAGCAACGCGGCACGCCGGCGACCTGCGCCGGGATGACGGTCATCAGCAGTGTTGAGGGCAGGGGATAACGTCCCGAGGGAACATACGCGGCCATGGCGTCGAGAGGCCGCACGATTTGTCCGGTTCGATGGCCGTCGCGCGAACGTACGGTCTTCGCCACCGGCAGTTGCATCCGTGCGAAGTCGCGAATGTTGCGGGCGGCGGTGCGAACCGCGCTGCGGAATGCGGGTGTTACCCCCCTGTAGGCCGCCTCAGTCTCACTCGCCGGCACCTCCACGGACTTCCGTCCGCGCTCCAGTCCGTCGAACTGCCGCACGTACTTGAGAAGCGCCCGATCACCGTACTTGCGAACGGCCTCCAGCATGGGAGCGACCGTCTGCTCGGCTTCCGTCAGACGCGCCGTCCGCCGTTGAAGGAGCTTGTCTGCCTGTTTGTCGTCTATGATCCGAATCATTGGCGCCTGCCTGCCGCTGCGCCCGCGGCTACATCACGATCTTGTTCAACGGATACTCCACGATGCCCTGCGCGCCGGCCTCCTTCAGCCGCGGGATGATTGAGCGCACGGTCGATTCGTCGAGGATGGTATTCACGGCCAGCCATTCCTCGTCGCTCAGGTGCGAGATTGTCGGCCGCTTGAGCGCCGGAAGGACGGCGAGCACGGCGTCGAGGTTCTTACGCTCAACGTTGAGCATCAGGCCGACCTTGCCGAGGGCGTTGATCGCACCTTCCAGAAGCATTCGGATGTCCTCGAGTTTCCGGCGCTTCCACTCGTCGTGCCAGGAATCGAGATTGGCGATGAGCTGGGTGTTCGATTCGAGTACTGTCTCGATGATTCTCAGCTTGTTTGCCCGCAGCGAGGAGCCCGTCTCGGTGACCTCGACAATCGCGTCGGCGAGCACCGGCGGCTTCACCTCCGTGGCGCCCCAGCTAAACTCGACCTTTGCGGTCACACCGTGGGCGGCGAGATAGCATCGCGTGGCGTTGACGAGCTCGGTGGCGATGATCTTGCCTTCCAGATCCTTCACGCTGTGAAACGACGAGGACTCCGGCACGGCGAGCACCCACCGCACCTTGCCGAAGCTCTGCTTGGCGTAGATGAGGTCGGCGACCGTCTCGACTTTCGCCTCAGTCTCCATGACCCAGTCGTGACCGGTGAGGCCGGCGTCGAGCACGCCGTCTTCAACGTAACGCGCCATCTCCTGCGCCCGGATGAGCATACACTCGATTTCCGGATCGTCGATGGCCGGAAAATACGACCGGCTGCTGGTGGTGATGCTGAAGCCCGCTCGCCGGAACAGGTCTATGGTGGCGCTCTCCAGGCTGCCTTTGGGGATGCCGAGTTTCAGTTTCACTGGCCACCTCCATAGACCTGCTTCGGGTCGTAAACCGGCGGCTCGGATTCCATCCACTGGCCGTCTCGGAGCGTCCGGTAGAAGCAGCTCTGGTAGCCGTTGTGGCAGACTCCGGGTCCGAGGGCCTCCACCTTTACCAACAGGGCGTCCTGATCGCAGTCAGTCGAAATCTCTTTAACGATGAGGCGGTGTCCCGAGGTTTCTCCCTTGAGCCACAGCTTATTCCGGGAGCGACTGTAGAAGGTCGCGAAGCCCGTTTCCACGGTCTTCCGGAAGGCTTCTTCGTTCATAAACCCGAGCATGAGGACCCGCCCCGTGGTGTGGTCCTGAATCACGGCCGGCGCCAGCCCGCCGAGCTTGTTGAAGTCTAGGTTCATACCGGCACTAACAAAAAAGCCCGCCTGACCTCCGGCGGGCTTCCTTTCGTTTTCGTTCCGAATTTGCTTAACAGTCAGCCCGTCGCGCGAATTGAGCCCGATGGTGGTGATGATGCCGGGCGACGGACAGGTTTCGCATGGAAACCTCAGTATACCAAACCCCAGCGGTCAGAGGCGCCGATTTCGGTTATAATCTCCTCGTTTCGCGGTGGAGGAGGTTTATCGTGCGCAGAATCATCGCGGCAGGTCTTATCTTTCTCTGTTCAAGCTTCTTGTGGGCGCAGCAGACTGCGCCTCCGAAGATCCAGGTTCTGATCATCACCGGCCAGAACGGGCATGACTGGCGTTCGGTCACTCCCGAACTGCGCAAAGCGCTCGAAGACACTGGCCGCTTCGAAGTCCGCGTGACCGAGGAGTTCCGCGGCGCGGGTCCTGAAACTCTGGCCCCGTACGACCTCGTTGTCCTTAACTACTTCGAGCGCCGGCAGCCCAACCTGTGGTGGGGAGAGAGGGCACAGAACGCGCTCCTCGACTACGTCCGTTCGGGCAAGGGCCTGGTGATGTACCATTTCTCCACCGCTGCCTTTGATGGTTGGACGGAGTACGAAAAAATGTCGGGCGGAAACTGGCGCCCCAACAACGGGCATCATTCTCCTTCCCACGATTTTGTCGTGGATATCAAGGACTCCGACCACCCGATCACCCGCGGCCTGAAGAAGTCATTCCCGCAACCGCACGACGAGTTGTATGCGAACCTGAAGTGGCAGCCGGCGGACACGTACCATGTCCTGGCTACCGCTTGGGACGACCATTCCCTCTACGGCGGCAAGGCGAAGCAGCCCACGCCCGGCGCCGGATTGGATCAGCCGATGCTGTGGACTCTCAATTACGGCAAAGGCCGCGTGTTCGGGACAGCATTGGGCCATGACGCCCCGGCGGTTCGGACGCCCACTTTTGTTGCGACATTCACCCGCGGAGCCGAGTGGGCCGCCACCGGCGCGGTGACTTTGCCCGTCCCACCCGAAATGGCCGCCCGGTGAGCATCCCTGCGCGGACCTGACGCGTCACTCTTCCGGAGGATTGCTCGGTTTCCGAGCGCAGGCAGCGACGAAACAGGCTGTCAGGGGCCACGTCGGAAGCGCGTCGAGACGAGAGAAGAGTCCTAGCAGCCATCGGATTGGGGTGTCGGCGCGTTTTCCCAGGGTGCGGCGCAGACTGAGGAAGAGCAGCGTCGAAATCAGTCTCGGGTTGTGAATCAGGCGGGATTTGTCGGCGACTTCCAGTCCGTGTTTCTCGAGAGACTGAATCAAGCCCCTCAATGAGGTGGTGTATCCGAGGGGAAACGGTCCAACTCCGAAACGCGACAAAAGGCGAAGCAGTTGATATAGCGGGTTGTACGCGTTGTCTATAGTAATGACCAGCACTCCGCCGGGACGCAGCACTCGGGCGAGTTCACTCAGTGCAGCCTGGAACTCCTCGCGGGTGTCGAAGTGGTCGAGCGTCGAGTTGGAGACGACCACGTCAATCAACTCGGAACGCAACGGCAGACTCCGGACGTCGGCGGCCACAAAGCGGGCGCAGCCCAGTGGTGAGCGCCGCATGGCCCGGGCTGCGATCGCCCGGCTGACGTCGATTCCGATCACCCGATGAGTTCCGGGGATCAGGTCGAAGAGAATCTGATCCTCGCCGAACGCCTCCTCGAACAGGTCCGTCTTCAGGACCGACTCGACGGGACAACCCTCCGTCCATTTCCGGACTAGCTGCTGGTGGACTTCCCGCTTCTGGCGGGCCACCAGTGGGTCGAGATACCAGGAGGGCGCCGGCGCTTCACCAACGCGATCCCATCGGCCGTCGTTCCCGGACACCCTCCCATTGTACGCGCCGCCTGCTTCAAACCATTGGAGATAAAAGAGTCCTATAATTCCATTAGCGTTGGGGAGGTGTGAATGATCGGAAGTTCCGCAGCAGTTCTCCGGGAGAAACTGAACCGGAAGCAGGCGTTGTTGGTTCCGGGTTGCCACGACGCGCTGAGTGCCAGGGTGATCGAAAGCGCAGGTTTTGAGGCGATCCAGGTGAGCGGCTTCGGCCTTGCCGGCAGCCTGCTGGCACGTCCCGACGTCGGCCTGGTCGAGATGAAGGATGTCCTTGAGCACACCTGGCACGTGGTGCGTGCTGTAGGCATCCCGGTCATGGCCGACATCGACACCGGCGGCGGGAACGCGATGAACGCCGCCGACATCACGGAACGGCTGATCGTGATGGGTGCAGCCGGCGTCAACATCGAGGACCAGGTCTTCCCCAAGCGTTGCGGTCACATGGAAGGCAAGCAGGTGATCGGCGCCGAAGAGATGACCGGAAAAGTGCGAGCAATGGCGGACGTTCGCCGCCGCGTGGGCACTGACATCGTGATCAACGCACGGACGGACGCTTGCGCGGTCTACGGTCTGGACGAAGCCATCCGCAGGGCGAACCTGTACCTCGAAGCCGGCGCGGACATGGCGTTTCTGGACGGCATACGCACACGCACGGACGTCGAACGCGCCGTGTGGGAAGTCAAGGGGCTGCTCTCCGTGAATCTTATGGATGCCGTCACCGGAGTGAAAACGGAACTGATTCCGATCCCGGAACTGGCCCGCATGGGTGTCGCTCGTGTAAGCATCCCGGTAGCGTCGATCATGGTGGTCCACCGAGCCTTGAAAGAGTTCTTCGATGCGTTGCGTGCTTCCCCGACCGGTCTGCTGGCGGGCGAGACACAGTGGCTGTCCAGTTTCGCCGAGTACACCGATTTTGTCGGTCTAAAGGAATACCGGCGGCTCGAAAATGAGTATCTGCCGAAGAACACGCTCGAGGAGAAGTATTCCGTCCGGTGAGGAGGAGATGAGCATGGGCATGACGCTTGCGGAAAAGATTCTTGCCCGGGCCTCCGGGCGAGAGAAGGTTGCGCCCGACGAGGTGGTGGTAGCCACCGTCGACCTGGCAATGTCCCACGAGAACGCCGATCTTGTGCGGAAGAGCTTTCGCGAGATCGGCGTCGCACGAGTGTGGGATCCGAAGAAAATCGTCATTATCCTGGATCACCGTGTGCCGGCCGAATCCGAGAAGACAGCCACCACGCACAAAGCGATCCGGGAGTTTGTCAAGGAGCAGGGAATCGAGAATTTCTACGACGTGGGCCGGGGCGGTATCTGCCACCAGGTGCTCGCGGAGAACGGGCACATCAAGCCGGGAATGGTAGTGGTCGGAACAGACTCGCACACGACGACTCACGGTGCGTTTGGGGCGTTCGCGGCCGGCATCGGCGCCACCGAGATGGCGGGTGTCTGGGTGGAGGGCCGCCTCTGGTTCAAAGTTCCGGCGACGATCCGCATCGAGGTGAGTGGCGAACTATGTTCCTGGGTCTCGGCCAAGGACTTGATCCTCTACGTCATCGGGAAACTCGGCGCGGATGGCGCCGACTACCGAGCCGTCGAATTCGACG
>JAEHDI010000034.1 GCA_016880505.1 Bryobacterales bacterium
CGCGGTAGTGGCGGATATTCTTCCAGTCGTCGCCGAGGAAGACCTCCACCACGTCCCGGTCCCAGAGCTTGTCGCGGTCTCGCCCCGGCTGCGCGGGCAGAAAGAGGTTGAGCTCGCGGTACGGACAGGTAAACAGAAGGTAGAGATCGGCGCCGGTCCAGAACCCTCGCACTTCGGTCTTGAGATCCGGATAGTCGACCGTTCGCGTGCAGTCCTTCACGATCATAGCGGCTGACGCTTTGCGCCACGTGTCGGAAAGAGGATTGGCGTCAAGAGCAGGCGCTTTGGCCACGCGCGGAACGGACATCGTGGCGGTGGGGCGGTCCACCTCGCAGATCTCCGCTCCGTAAAGGGAGGCCGCGAGAAGCGTCATGAGGGAGAGACAGCAGGAGAGTTGGTTCATCGGCGCAAGGGTGCAAGTTTCTTGATTTCAGGAGCCAGTTGGTAGGCCTTCTCCATCTCGTTACGGGCCTCGACCTCCTGGCCGGCCTCGAGGAGAGCGAGGCCGAGATTGTAGTGAGCTTCGGCGTAGTCGGGCCGGATGCGCAAGGCCTGTTCGAACGCCTCGCGGGCGGCTTCCAGGTTCTTGTCCTGCAACAGGACGAGGCCGAGGTTGTTGTGCGCCTCGGCGAAGCCGGGGTTTCGCCGCAGGATTTCGCGGTACACACCGGCGGCGCCGGCGCGGTCATTCTTTCGGCTCAGTACGAGGCCGAGCTGCATCCGGGCGTCGGTGTACTCACGGTCGAGCGCGATCGCTTCGGTCAACTCCTTCTCCGCCTCCTCCAGACGGCCGAGCTCGGTCAGGGCCAAGCCCAGGTTGTAGTGCGGCTCGGCGATATCGGGGTCGCTCATAACGGCCTGGCGGAATTCCTCCAGCGCCTGCGCACGGTTGTTCTGCCGCCAATAGAAGACGCCCAGCCTGGAATGGGTCTGCGCATAGTCCGGCTTGAGCTCGAGAGCCTTCCGGTAGGCCGCCAGCGCACGAGTCTGGTCGCCTTTCTTCTCCCAGGCGAGACCGAGATAATGATGGGCGGTCGGCAGTTCCGGGCTTTCATCGGCCGCGCTTTGGAACATCGCCAGCGCCTCGTCGACCTTCTGCTGCTTAAGCAACTCCACGCCCTGAACAACAAGACTCTTGGAGTGCGCCAGGCGCACCCGGAATTCGTGCAGGCCGCGGATCTCACGGAGTTCGGAAGCGGCAGCCTGCTGCTGTCCCTGTTCTCGCAGGGCGATCCCCAGGTTATAGCGGGCCTGCTCGAAGTCGGGTTTCCGCTCGATGGCTCGGTGAAAGGCGTCGATGGCACCGCTGAGATCTTCCTCCCGCTTCAGCGCCATCCCGAGGTTGTACCAGGCCTCGGGGTCACGGTCGTCCAGTCGAACGGCGGCACGAAATTCCTTCAAGGATCCCTGTTCGTCTCCAAGTCGCCGGAGTGTAACGCCGAGACGCGAGTGAGCCGAGGCAGACTTCGGATTCAGTTCAATGGCCCGTTTGAACTCGGCGGCCGCTTCCTCCAGACGGCCGAGCTGGCCGAGCGCGAGGCCCATGTAATAGCGGGCTTCCGAAGAGGGCTTGCGAGCGAGGCAGCCGCGGAACTGCTCCTCGGCGCCGGAGGGGTTCTGGGCCTGTAAGTAGCACAGGCCCAATGCCACACATGCCTCGGAGTGCGAGGGGCGAAGTTCGAGGGTCTTCTTCAGCTCGGCAATCGCTTCGACAAACTCCCTCCGGTCCATCAGGACGACAGCGAGGAAGTAGTGGGCGCCGGCGTTGTTCGGATCGCCGGCAAGAGCCGCGCGGAACTCGCGCAGCGCGGCGGCCTGGTTGTGCCGCTCATACTCGACCGCACCGAGGCCGAAGTGCGCGGACGGCCAGTCCGGTTTCAAGCGCAGGGCAGCCTCAAACTCTCCGACAGCCGCGCCGGGGTTCCCGCTGTACTTGAGGGCAAGAGCGAGGTTGTAATGGGTATCGGGGTCCGCGGGGTCAAGCGCCAGAGCTTTCCGGTAGTTCGCGATCGCCTGGGTCCAGAGTTTCTTTTTCGAGAACTCGAGAGCCTGCTTCCGGTAAGACTCCGCCGGTACGCGGGTCTGTGCATTCAGCAAACACAGACCCAGCACGGCAACTGCGATCATCCCCATCCTGGCTTGCAGTGTAGCGAATTCCGAAACCACTCACCAAAGGAACTTCAAGCTCATCTGTCCGATGCGAGGATCGCGGGCGCCTGACACCTGTCCAAACTGAGCGCTTCGGATGTTCCCCGCCGGATTGTAAAACTGCGCATGGTTGAAGAGGTTGAAGAACTCCAGCCGAAATTGGATCGCCATGCTCTCGGCAATCCTGGTGTCTTTGTGGAGCCCAAAGTCCCAATTGTTGAAACCCGGCCCGTGGAAGAACCGCCGGTTGGAGGTTCCGAAACGGCCCAGCGGAGCCAGGCTGAAGGCGTCACGGAAGAAGTACAGATTGGGCTCTCCATTGGGGCCGGAGTTCCGGGGATCCTGCGTCCTGACAGAGCCCACGTGATCCGGGACGTCGGTGCTTCCGCTTCCAACCAGCGAAAAGTCGCCGCCCTGCCGGATGTTCACCGGGAATCCGGTGGCGAAACGGGTAATGCCGTTCAAGGACCAACCGGAGGTAAGCCTATTTTGCCCAAGCCAGCGGTCGAAGGGTACGGCGTAGTTGTAACTGGCGACGAAATTGTGGGTGATATCGTACTGCGAGAGCGACCGGCTGAGGCGGAAGTTGGTGAAGTTGATCCATTCGTTGAAGCCGGACGAATTGTCCATCGCCTTGCCGAAGGTGTAGGCGGTGAGGAAGGTGAGGTCGGCGGCCTTACGTTCCAGGGTGACCTGGAGGGAGTTGTAACTGGAATTCGCCGCGGTCGCGGTGTAGCCGTTGCTGCCGAAATTCGGCCCGAGGGGCCCGCGTGTGCCATTGACGATCGTGCCGTCCGGTCTCGTGTAGACGCCCAGTTCCCCGTTGCGCCCGCACTCGGGGGTCCCTTCCATTACTCCGCTTCCGCGAAGGCTCAGGCACAGGGCCGGATCGCCGGGATTGGATTCGTACTGCGCGATCAGCTTGCGGCCCTGAGTACCTACGTAGCCAAGGCGGAGAATCATGGAGGGACTCAACGTTCGCTCAATCGTGAAGTTGAAATGCATGGCGTACGGCTGGACGTTGTCGGTCTTATACCCAGGTGAACTTTGGATGGGAAGGTAGATCGAGTAGTCCAGGGTTTTCAGAGCGGGGTCGCCCGGTATCGGGAACTTGAAGGGGAAGCGTTGGGTCTGCGAACTTCCGTCGGAACGCGTGCGGAAGGGCTCTTCGAACAATGGTGGGACGATGCTCGGCCAATACAGGCCGTACGGGGCATCGCCAACCTCATAGAACATTGTCAGATCTTCGACAGCCGTGTAGTAGATGCCATAGGCGAGGCGAATACTTGTCTTTCCAGGTCCGCCGAAGACCTTCCCCAGGACGCCGTCGGAGAATCCCGGCGAGTACGCAATGCCGACACGCGGACCGAGGTTGTTGTAGTCCGTGGGCGAAAGAGTGCTCGGGACACCGGGGTCACCCGGCACCACCCATCCCCTGGGCGCGGTTGGGAACACAACCGACTGCAGGCCCGGAACGATCGTCTCGATCTTGTCCTGGGTGTCATACCAGGGCATGCTGAATTCCCAGCGCAGGCCAAGGTTCAGCGTGAGGTTCGGTTTGACGCGCCAGGAGTCCTGGGCGAAGGCGCCGCCGTACTTGGTACGCGAGTCCAGGAACTGCATGCTGCATTGAATGTATTCGCTGGGCGCGCCCAGGAGGTAGTCGGCCCAGTCGCTGCCAGTTTCGGAGCCGTCAAAGCTGAAGCTCCCATTCGGCGCACACACGTTCCGCTCGTTGATCTGGAGGTACCGGAATTCGCCACCGAGCTTCAAGGTGTGTTTGCTCCAGACTTTGGAGAAAATGTCCGATGCATGCCAGGTGTTATTCGGCTGCTTCGTTGTAAGAGTGGGGCTGCCGATGGAGAAGTCGTTAAAGGAAATCGGGGGAAGTGCCTCGAAACCCGGCGGTCCGGACTGGATGATTCCAAGGGTTCCAATCCCGGTGATGAAGCCGAGGTCGGAGAGTTTGGCGAAACCCGCCTGCGGTTTGTCCGTGGTCGTCGCCGTTCGCATGAAGCTGAGACGGGCTTCGTTGACGGCCGTCGGACCGAAAACGCGCGTGTTACTCAGGACGCCCTGCTGGGCGCGGGTCGGCGTCACGCTCGGGAAACCGGGCACG
>JAEHDI010000331.1 GCA_016880505.1 Bryobacterales bacterium
CAGCTTCCAGCCTGCTCAACATGCTGAACAAGTACTCGAGTGCGGAGGCGAAAAGCTGACGCACGCTAGGGACAAGGCTGCACTGTTCAAACGCAAGCGACGCTTCGGACAGTGCGGCCAGTCCCTCGAGGGAGAAGCCGGTCAGAACTTCGCCTCATCCTGCGATTGGAAACGAGTTGGGGCCAGCATGCGGATCAGCACAGGCGGCAAATCATCCTCAATGTAAGATGGTGGCCGATTGCGCGGAGGTTCACCGGCCAGGTGGAACGCTTCGGCGGAAAGGCGCCCCTCCCGGAGGCCAGTACAGATGAGGATTCGAGCTTCCTTGCGGTCACGCGGGGTGCTTGCCGTGACCGAGGCTCATCCCGCCGTCGGCATCGCGAATGAGCATTTTCGGATCCATGCGCTTGAAGGCCGGCTGCTGCCTCGTATTGCTCGCTCCGGCGCGACCGTGGTGAAGATTCAGATCCGGGTAGGTGCTCCACAGGTGTCATTCGGATCGCATCATTTCGTCCCACTTCACTTCGCGCTTGTGCAACAGGTATCTTGGATGGGGGCGACGCGAATGAAGGCGCAGTCGTTGTACGTAATGGAGTCTTCGTGTTCGCAGGGTGAGAAACCATGACAAAGTCCGGACATTTCTCGTGGAGGCGGCGTGATTTCCTGGGCGCCACGCTATTACCGGCGGTCTGCCATGCTGCCGCTACACAGGACGATGCGGTCGCGCGTTCCGTCAAGAACCTTAAACTGAGCGTTAGCCAGAATGGGCGATTCTTCGTGGACCAGAACGGCAAACCGTTCTTCTACCTCGGCGACACTTGCTGGCTGCTGTTTCAACGGCTGAATCGCGAGGAAGTGGACGAGTACCTCAAGGACCGCGCCGGCAAGGGATTCAGTGTGATCCAGGCCTATGTCATTCGCGGCCTGGATAAGAGGCATCCGGATGGGAACGGCTCGCTTCTCGGAGCGCCGCCGTTTATCGACCGCGACCCCACCAAACTCAACCCCGCGTTTTTCGAGAACGTGGACTACGTCATTAACCGAGCCAACGAGCTAGGGCTGGTGATGGGCCTGGTCACCGCCAAGTCGTGGCACGTCAACGAACACCCGGAGCGCGTCTTCAATGCCACGAACGCCTTTACCTTCGGAAGACTTCTCGGCGAGCGTTACAAGAACAACGCCGTCCTGTGGTATGTGGGCGGGGATTCGCCGCCGGGCAAAGACGAGGCCACTTGGGTCGCGATGGCCCGGGGACTGAAGCAAGGGAGCGGCGGAAGCCAGCTTGTCTGCTATCACGGGCAGGGCAGCACTTCTTCATCCAGGTGGTTTCACAAGGCGGACTGGCTCGACTTCAACTCGATCCAATCCGGGCATCATTTCGGGTCGGACAGCTACGCGTTTGTCAGCAAGGACTACGCGTTGACGCCCGCCAAGCCGACCGTGGACATGGAGCCGGCCTATGAGAACCATCCCACGGGCGCCGACAAGCCGCGCGTTAACGCTCACAAGGTACGTACTCAAGCCTATTCGGGCATGCTCGCCGGCGCGGCGGGGCACGGCTACGGTGCGTTGGATTTGTTCTACCTCTACAAGGACGCCGACGGTCCGTTCCCGAGAAATGGTTTCCAGCACTGGCGCACGGCGATCGCTTACGAGGGCTCCCGCCAGGTGGGGCTGATGCGCCGCCTGTTCGAGCAGCGACCGTGGCACAAGATGGTTCCCGACAAGTTAGCGATCGCCTCGGAGCCGGGCGAAGGCCCGTACAGCCTCGTTGCGGCGCGGGCCGAAGACGGGAGCTTCGTGATCGCATACACGCCGCGCGGCGGGAGCGTGAGCATTCACATGAATAAGCTCAACGGCTCGCCAGTGAAAGCTCAGTGGTACGACCCACGCAACGGAACGTGGAAAGCGATCGGCCAGTATGCCAGCCAAGGCATCCAGGAGTTTGTTGCGCCATCCCACGGCGAGCAAGACGACTGGGTTCTGGTGCTCGATGCCGTGCCGTGAAAGCGAGAAGCGGTGGGTCAATTTGGTTGTGCTCACCAAACGGCGGGGCAGCGTCGAACACGATGACCATCGCCGTGCAGTGCGCGTGAAAGCCGAACGCGCGCCGTAGCGATGCCGACTGCCGAACGCAGATTGCATTTGCGGTGTGGGAGGAATCCCAGGAGGAGGTCGGCGCTCGCAAAATACGCACGGGATGGATTCCTGGCCCTTCGCGTCCGACCTGTGGCTCTCGCGCGCGCAGGGGACGGAGTGTGTGGTTTTCTGCGATTCCGCCGGCGTGATCACCTCCGGAAACCGACTCCAATAAACTCAGGGAGCGACGATCGACATGGTCCTGGACTGGCCCCTGATTTTTGAGGAGGTAACGTGTACCGGCCCTTGCCTGGCGTCGGCGGAACTACGTGTGCGCCTCGACCGTACAATCGGGTATGGACGGCGTGCGGGTCTTGCTAGAAGACGCGATCGCGCAGTGGCAGGCGTGTGATGCGTCTTTTCCACAAGTCACACCCCGGTTCAGCGAGCACGAGCAGGCTCCCCGCGAGGAGCAACTGGCGCGGTTCCTAGGCAGCCTGGAAGTCGAGGTAGCGCGGCTGCCTCGCACCAGGAGTGACCGCGACAGCGTGCGCGAGCGCATCACCGGCGCCTTCGTCCGCCTCGCCAAGTCCGGGCTCGGGATGGAGGACCGGCACCTCAATCTGCTGCTCGGCGGCGGCTTCTCGGGAGTCGGGACCGCACTGGCCCGCCAGGCGCGGCGGTTCGACCCCGCAGTGAGCGTAGCCGACATCCTCCAGGCCTGCCGCAACGCCTGGACCGCCTGCGGATTGCAGGTGCTCCTCGGCCGTCCGATGGAGGTGACACCTTCGATCTTCGCCTATAGCATGTTGTACCCTTACAGCGACAACTACCTGGATGACCCGAAGGTCGCTCGTGAGGACAAGGTCAGCTTTAGCAGTCGCTTCGGCCGGCGCCTGGAAGGAGACTCCGTCCGTCCTGCGAACGCCCATGAAGAGAACATCTGGCGACTGGTCGGCCTGATCGAGGGCCAGTATCCCCGGTCCTTATATCCGCAGGTCTACTCGAGCCTGCTCGCGATTCACCGGGCTCAGTTCGACAGCCTGCGCCTGTCTCGCTCGGGTGCCGCTGCCGGCGAGGTGGACGTCTTGCGGCTCGGCTTCGCCAAGGGGGGAACGTCGGTGCTCGCGGACGGTTACCTGTCCACCGGTTCGCTGACGGCCGAGGAGGCGCGCTTCATTTTCCTATGGGGCGTAGCACTGCAGCTCGGAGACGATCTGCAAGACGTCCGGGATGACCAGGCGGGCGGTATTCTTACGCTCTTCACCCAAGCTGCGGGAAAGAAGCCCCTCGACGCGGTCACGAGCCGCACCTTCCATTTCGGCGAGCGCGTCATGAGCCTGCTGGAGGGCGTGGGCGTGGCGGAGTCCGGGACGCTGAAGGAGCTGATGCGGCGTAGCTCGCGGTCCTTCCTGCTCCGTTGTGCGGGCGAGGCAGGCGAGTACTACACGCCGGAATACCTGGCCCGGCTTGAAGCGTGCTCACCGTACCGGTTCTCGTTTCTGAACCGCCGCCGCGAACAGTTCGCCTGCCGCCAGGCGGCCTTCACGCGCCTCTTCGAAGCCTTCCTCGCCGCCGGCGACGACGAGCCCGCCTTCCCTCTCCTCCCCAGCGGCCTGATGCTGAGACTGTGAGCCAGCCGGCCGGACTTCGGATACGGATCTTCGTGCTGCCAGAATTCCAGGAAGTGTTGTTTCCCGAGAAACGGCTATAGCCTTCATTGTTCTCAAACGGCGTTCAAGAGAATCGATCCCGACCAGTCGCCAAGCGTTCGTCGCTGATCCAACTCGCAGGTGTCATGGGGGGTCACTCGGAACATTAGCCGGTCGGGCGTGCTCGTCGTCTTGGAGAAAGTCGCAGTCGCCGACCTGTGCAACACAATCGGAGAGTTCGCGGACGCATTGACCTTCCGCACAGTCCTACCTTCTCGGCCCGTTGTCTCGTCTGCACCACCAGGGTCGTCACGATCGTTGACGAGGAGTC
>JAEHDI010000332.1 GCA_016880505.1 Bryobacterales bacterium
GCGATACTTTTCCCATAAATCGGAGTCTGGGTGATCACCTTCCGATAGTCGGCATCGTCCGTCTTCAGCCAGGCGACCTTCGACAGCAGACCGCTACCCCAGCCGAGGGAGAGCAGGCAGGCGTCTCCCCTGTCGCGCACAGCCGCAAGTTGCGATTCCAATTGGTTCACGGACTGGCCGACAAGGGAAAGTCCTGTCCACTCGGTATATTGCCGGTGCGCTCTGAGCAACTCAGCGGCGTACGAGTTGGCAGCGGCGAAAACGGCTGCACGGACGGGAGCCTCCCGCCAGTTCAGCGCCCGCCGGATCTCGTGCTGGGAGAAGAAACCTGTCTCCCGCCAGTGTCCCTCAAATACGGTTCCGGGCGCGGCCATCTCGGCGAACATCGGCGTTGCGTCGTCGGGGCGCCGGCCGTCCACGGAGCCGCGGGGGCTCGTCTTCCAGGCGAGTTCGCGGTGATCCTTGCCGCGGGTGACGAGTGTCGCCACACGAAGCAGGTAGATCCTCATCACGGAATACGGCACGGGCGCGGAATCGGAGGCGCCGACCGTCCTGGTCCGCGACGCGCCTCCGGTCCCGATTTCGCGGTCCTCCAGGATCTCGGCCGGCCGCCGAGGCGGGCGGTCCCCGGTGAACTGGGCGGCCACAGATGCCATTGCGCCTTCCTTGAGGCTGCTGAACATCATGCCGGTGCGCAAAACTCCCTTCATCGCGGATCCCGGGAGGTAAGGTCCGGAGGGACCCGAGAAGAAGGTCGGAATCTGAAGGCTCTCGCGCCCGGCGCGCTCCCAATGGGCCGTCGAGGAAGGATGCTCGAAGGGAATACGGCGGTCGGCGAAGTTCTGGGCAAAGCCACCCCAGGAGGCGAAGTCCAGCTTTTCGGAGCGTTTCAGTTGCGAGAGGTAGTTGTCCAGCCGGGGGCCCTTCGCAAGCAGGCGAAAAATGCGCCACTGGTCGAGGACGTTCACCTGGTCCTTCCAGACCATGTAGTCGATCGGCGACAGGCGGCGACCGTCGCCGACGAGCATCGGAGTGAGGCACGTCAGGCGGTATTTCATGGCGTCACCCGCAACGGGATCGGGATCGCCAGGGCGTAGCCGGCCCGGTACACGGGATGCGGGAAACCGTCCGGCGCCACATCATGAGCTGTCCCCAGGATGGGGGCCTCGGCACACAATACCGAGCCCTCGACGATCATCCGGGTCAGTTTCTTGGGGGCGCCCCAACGCGCGGCACTCTCCACCCGGCCGCCCCGGATCACGAGCGAGTAGTTGCCGCGGTTCCAGTCGATTGAATCTTCCGGGGCCGGGCTGAACAGCGACAGCAACCACCACGCTGTCTCGGGGAGCGGCGCGGGTTCTCCCTCCGCCGATGACGCGGCTGGTTCCCGCGACGGCAGAATCAAGTCCGGCAGGACGCCGTCGGTGAATTCCGGCATGGCCGAGTGTCCCCACCCGAGGCTTCTCTCGCCGCCGAACCCGGAGTCGGCGAGCAGGCGGAACGCTGCCTGGAGGCGGTTCGTCCAGCGCTCCCTGGACGCCTCATCCGCGAACGCGGCCACGGCCCACAAGCCGGCTTCGTCGTTGAACTCCAGACACGCCGTCGCATGCGGTTCGACGCCGGCGGCCAGCCGGTCGCGCGCGGCCGCGGACCGCATGGACACGCGGAACGGCCCGCGGGGACGGTCGGACGGCACAAGACACTCGCTGGGTCCGTCGACCGTCCAGCGCCGTTCATCCGGACTCTCGCCGGCGAGAATGGACTCGACCAGTTTCAGCGGCACGAACTTCGCGCCCTTCCACCGCACTCTGGCAGAGGCCGCCGGAGGCCAGGCATTTCGCGGGGGCACGACGAGAAGGCTGCCGTTGACGCTCGGGAACAAGGAACTCAGGCGCACCTCGGGCCGGCTGGGATTTCCAAACGTAGCCGCCAGCCACTCGTCGAGAAGGCCGAAGCGGACGAACGCTGCGGACAAGGCGGAGTAGAGCGCGTCGCTATGAAAGACCGAGTCGACGCGGTCGCGGGCGCCGGAGTCCGACCCGATACGCCACGGCCCCAGAGGCCGCAGGCGGATAAGCAGCGCGGGGCCCATGGTTTACTCGGCCAGTTTCCCTGAGAAATCGTCCTCGCGAACGAGAGCTTGCAGGGCTGCCAGGTCGGCGCCCGCCAGCAGTTCCTGCTCCGGCTGTCCTTCGGCATAAAAGCGGCATCCGCGCCACGAAAGCCGCAGATTTCCGAAGCGGACGCGGCCGCTTCCGCGGGAACCGCCGCCGCCGAGGCTGTCGTCCTCGAGGAGACGTAACCCCTCGACGAGGCGCGATGGCAGGGCCTTGTCTTCCTCGCAGAGGATGTCAAGCACAAAGCGGATTCGGAAGCGCGCGCCGGCCGGCACGCGTTCGAGGGTGCGCGGGTTGGCTTGCGACGTGATGCGGTCAATCGCGTTCTCGCTCTTCACCTCGGTCAGTTCGTCATCCAGGCTCTCGCGCATTTGCGGCGAGATGCTGTCCGGCTCGAGGGGAGCGTCGCACACGGTAAGGCGGGCAGGGCTGGCCTGGCTGCTCTCGAGAGCCTCGCCGGTCACGCGTTCCATCCGCCCCGGGCTCCGCCCGAACAGGAGACAGATCTCGTCGTCCGGACGGTCGCTCTGGTGGATCCGCACCTCCTGGCCTTTTCGCTTGGAGAGATAAACTAGCTCCGACGGTACGGCGAGGCCGGATGACTGTTCCAGAAGCGACCGCAGCCGCCCGCGGAGAGAACTGCCCGGCACGTAGGGCCGGCCGGCGGAGTCCTTCACCACCGGGTTGTCGGCGCCGCCGATTTCCAGGGAGCCTTTGCCCGCGCCGATGTGCAGGCCGGTCTCGCAATGCAGTTCGCCTTCCAGTATGAGTTTTCCTACTAATCTGAGTTCCGTGTCGGCAGTGTGTGCGCTCATGCTCCCTCGCTATTCGTTGTATGCTACGATCGCTTCGAACAGGTCGCGAAATCGCTCGTAGCCCCGCGGGTCGTTCTTTCGGGTGACTTGCAGCAGGAGTTTCTCCAGAGTGTCGAGGCTGCGCAGCGAATGGCGCGCGATTGTGTACGCGAGCCTCGCGCGGAGCATCACGAACTGGTGTTGCCGCTCGTTCTCCGGGGCGCGGCAGGCGCGCCGCACCGCGTTGTAGAGCCGACGCAACTGGCTCTTGGTGCCAGAGTCCATGTCGCGCATGCGGCTGACAACGCTGTGGGCCTGGTTGTCAAGGTACAGGCTGTCGGTGATCAGCCGCTCCAGGTCGATCTCCGGAGGGCCCTCGGGGCGGCCCCTGTCGGGACGGCCTCCTCCTTCCCTGCCGCCCTCTCGCGGCGGCCGCGCGTCTCGTGGCCCGCGGCCTTCCCGGTGTCTGTTTTCCTGTTGCACTTCGCTCATGGATTACACCTCTGTCAGCAGTCTCGCCCAGTCGAGCGCCACGCGGCCGCCGGGCCGCAACTTGACTTGGGCGAAACTCTTCGCCAGCATCTCGTTGGTCAACTGATTCCGCAACTTCTGGATTTCGCGCGCTTTCGGCTCGCCGACCGCCAGGTTCAGCCGCCGGTAGACACGCCAAGGCTTGCGGAAGCGGGCTTCCCCGCCGGTGGACTCGTCCGCGACTACCGACGCTTTACGGTATAGGGCGGCCAATTCGGCGAGAAACTGCTGCGGGGAATCCAGTTCCTCAGCCATGCGCGTGATTGTCTCACGCAGGTCCGATGCGGCCGCGAGCTGCCGCCACTCGAGCGTCCGGCCGAACACGTGAACGCAGTCTTTGTCGGCGGACTTGGCCAGTTCCAGTCTGTGTCCGGCATCTTCGTAGACGGAGGCCAGGCTGGCATCGATCTCCGGCGCCAGGGCGATCGCCATCGTGAGCGTTTTGCCTTCCGGGCCGGGGAAATCCTTCAGGTTCTCTTCGCTGAACCGGTGGAACAGGCGTTGGATCTCGCGGGCCAGCGGGATGAGAGCGTCCCATGAGCCGTATAGAGCGAAGTCGTCTCCACCGGTAAAAATAATGCTGACTTTCCGCCAGAACTCGGGCAGCGAACACAGCAACTCGATCTCGCCGGCGAAGAACTGCTTATACATTACCGAGAGCTGCACGTGCTCTTCGATTGTGTTGATACGACGCAGCCGCACGCCAAAGTCGTCGACGTCCCCGCGCAGCACTCCCCACCCCGGCCGGCCTTTAGCCCGGCGCGCCAGTGTCGCAAGATCCGCCGGCTCGGAGCCGTCGTCCGACGGAGCCGCGTGACGGGCGAATGGGATTGCATCGGGGGTCTGGCCGGTTGTCAGACTCCATAAGTATTTGCCGGTCTTTGTAACGACCGTTCCGGGCGCCTCGGGAGACCAGCCGGCGAACTCCGCGGTCCGAAGTTCCGTGCCGAGCTCGTCTGTAAAGTAGTTTCCGCCTCCGCCCGCGGGGATTGCCGCGAACGGCGCGAAGGCGCCTGGTCCGAACGGCCGGCCCGATGCGCCGCGCCGGGCCTGCATCTCTTCGTTGAGGCGTTTTCGCACGATGCTCCAGTCGCCCAGGTTCTCCGTGACGGCCGCCACCAGCTTGAGATGGCCGGCGCTTTTTTCGTCGATTTCATTCGCCGCCGCCGACAAGAAATCCTCGGCCTTCGAACGAGCCTCGGAAGGAAGGACCACGAGGAACTGGCCCCCCCCGCTTGACCCAAGAAGGATCTTCGACAGTCCGAGCTCCGTAAGCAGCGCCCGGGGAAGCACTTCGCTGAGCAGCGTGATGTAACGAGCCCGGCCGGCAAGAAGGCGCTCACTGTCGACCGCTGCGCCCAACTCGAAAACGGGCGCGGGCGACAGCAAAAACTCCTCTGTACCGAGAATCTTACCTTGAAGAAAGATTTGGACCGACATCCGGAAAGGTCCCGCTGAAAGCCGTCAGTCTACCACAGCTTCACGACCGCCGATTGCCTCTCTGTCCGCAGAGAGCGTCTCGACCGTCCGCGCCGATGTCGTGGCCGGTCTTAGGAACTCGGCCTCGGCCGGTATCCGGGCCGGGCGCGGATCCGATACTTCTTGCCCACGTCGGAGACGATCTCGACCGAGATCTTCCGGAAACCCTCGTTCGGATTCGGCGCGGGATAGTAGGTGACGGTGTAGGAGTTGCCCAGATCCTCGCGGATGGACTCGAATGCTTCCACCTGTTTTTGCCAGGTCTTCGCGAAGTACGCTTTGCCGCCGGTGCGGTTGCTGATGCGGCGGAAAACGGCGCTCGAGATCGGGTCCTTATTCACCTCGCTGGTCGAAATGACGTAGATCGGAATGCCCTCATCCTCGGCGACGGTCCTCACGTCGTCCGGGGCGACCATGCTGGCGTTGTCCGGGCCGTTGGAAAAGACGATGACGACTTTGCGGCCCGGCACTTTGGCTGCGTCTCGCAGGCAGAGAAGCAACGCGTTGTAGAGCGCCGCGTCGTCGCCGGCCACCGCTTTCCGGAGCCCGAGAATCGCATTGTTGCGATCCGGCGTCAGGCTGGCAGCGCGCGTCAGGTTCCGGCTGAAGGTGTACACGGCGACCGAGTCCGCACGGTCCAGGCCACGGACGAAATCGGCGATCGCGTCGGAAGCGTAGACAAAGCCGCGATACATATAGTTGCTGGTATCGAAGAGCACGAAGACGTTGGTGCCGACGAACGCATCGGGACGGCGTTCAAGGGCGGCCTCCGGTTCGGCGGAGCCCTCCACGGCGATGATCGGGCGAGTATTGCCGTCAGGCAGCACCTGAACGGCCGGCTTGCTGCCTTCGCCGAAAGTTGACACCTTTTGGACGATTCCGTCTTCCAGGATTCGGAAATCGCCCGGCTTCAGTCCCGTGATGTAACGTCCCCGGCTGTCGGTGATCGTAAAGGTGAGCACGACCATGTCGACCTTCACTCGAAACACCGGCCTCTCCTGTGCCGGCAGGGACAGCGCGCCGCCGCACAGAGCCGCCGCGGCCCCCATCATTTTCCAATTTCGGCTGAGTTTCACGCGATGCTCCTCCCCTCCGTAAGTCGTGCCCGAACTATTCCAGCGACGCCTTCTGCTCGCCGGCTATTTGCTGTCTGGCTTTAAGCCGAATGTCGTCACCGATGAGACGTAACGATCTGAGAACCGCCGGCCAATCCTCGAGGTGCGTGGCAAAGATCCGTTCCACGGTCTGTTGGGTCCACTCCGGGATCAGGAAGTTGAGTTGCGATGGAGGCAGATGAACCTCGTCGGCGAGCGCCGCCCAGTACAGAGCGTTCGATTCCCAGCTTTCCGCCATGATCCGGCTCGAGTATCCCATCAGCGTGGGGAACGTGCGCAGATACAGCAATTCCGGCTGGTAGGAATTCGTCAGCGTGGGTTTCGGCGTACCGAACGCGCGGGAGACGAACGCGTAGTTGATGTGGTCAGGCGACTCAGCCGCAGCGCTCCGAATTGCAGCGGCCAGTGGCCCGGAGGAATCCTTGTCCCGGGCGAGAGCTTCTTTCGCAATCATGAACAGCTCCGCCGGCGTGATAGCAGCCAGCGCCGCTCCCACGTCTCCCCTCTCGATCATCCCGGCGACCTTGCCGACCCGCGCCGGCGTCGCCATCCGTGCCAGCGTCTCCAGGGTCACGGCGCGCCGTCCGGCGTCAAACGCCGATTCCGCGACCAGGGACTCCGCATAGCGCATGTGCAGCCCAACCCAGTGCAATTGGGCGGGGCTCACGTTCCACCAGCGCGGGATCTTCGCGCTCAGGATCATCTGCGGAACGAGGTCGCCCCAAATGAGCGCCTGTTCGCGGCTGGGAATCATGAAATTCTGCTCCGCTTCCGCGAGCGCGTACGGCAGGCCCGTCAGCGAACCGACCAGCTTTCCGCCCGCGCTCGACGGCCAGCCGCTGCCATACACATCGGTGGAGCGCCATGTGTGGTTCGCGCCCTGGATGCCGATGAAATCGTGGCTTCGTACAAACACCGGATTGGTCACCAGCAACTGCGCTCCAGGCGGAGTGTAGTGGATGTAGACGAGTCCCACCAGGGTGTCGCGAAGGAAGGGGGCTAGAAGTCCACGGGCTTCCCGCAACTTTCCACTGTCGGTCCCAACCCGCTCCAGCGTGGCCCGCATGTTCAGCTTGCGCTGGTTCTCGATGTGCCGCTCTGTCCAGTAACCGAACGCGAAGGCATTCTTCTCCGTGGCGGTGAGCGAAGCCCGCGGCGACTCGATCTCGGCGGTGCGCGACCCAAAACGATTTACGAGAGCCGTGTTGAGCCGTTCGCCTTTTGCAAGGCCCTCCATGTGCGTGGCCAAGTCGAACAGCGTGCTCAGCGGGACCAGTCGTTGCGCTTCGAAGATTCGAAGCATCTCCTCCACGACGCGATTGTGGGCCCCGGGATCCGAGGGATTCCGCGTTCCCGCCAGCAGGTCGATCATGCGGTCCTGCGGAGCCTCGCTTTCCGGCACTCCGCTCGCCTTGAGAAGAACGGAGACCCCGGTCCTGCCGGCATCGAAGAGCTCCTCCGGCTCCCGCAGTTTTCCAAAAGCGGTCAGGACTCCCGCCAGAGTCTCATCGGCAGCCGAGGCTGAGATCGAACCCTGCCGGACGAAAATCTGCCAGAGCGCCACCAGCGCCTGCATCGTACCCGCGGAATTTGCCCGCAACATCGTGTCGCGGATGCGGTTGAC
>JAEHDI010000333.1 GCA_016880505.1 Bryobacterales bacterium
CGAACACGATCCCTCCGACCCCTGGGCCCAGGCGCTGGCGGGAAGGCTGGCTTGGGAAACGGGTGACCACGAATCCTCGGTGCGTTACCTCAAGGAGGCGATCCACTTGAAGAAGGATTTCGTCCAGGCTCACTTCTGGTTGGGAGCCACATACCGGTCGATGGGAAAAGAAGCCGAGGGGGAGGCCGAACTCGCCGAAGTCGAGCGCATCCATCAGCGCAACCCGCAAGCCGAGGCGGAAGAAGCTCCCGGCGTCCGCGCCCGCCTCTTCCCGTCTATCCGCTAATCGAGCCTGATCGCCACGCTGCGTTCACGAACGTCCGCTCGACACCATCCGTCTTGACGGTCAGCACTCCCTGAATGGCGGTGTTCTCTCGATATTCCGTCCGTAGCGCGTTGGTCGCCTCCACCAGCAGCAGGGAACCCAGCGCGACGAAGTCCTCGCCGCCATACAACCGCCGCAACCGCGAGTGAAACGCCTTCACCAGCTCGGAGCTGAAGTCTGTGAGTTGCCGCACCGCCCGCTGCGGGTCCTTCGCCATCTCCGCGCGCAACGTCCCCGCCCTGCATCCCAACGTTATCAGCGAGTCCACAAAGAGTGCGTCCGCCGACAGCAGGCTGATCAGCAATCGCGGGCTCCGCGCCACCGATACCACGATGTCCTCCGCCTGCCGCGGAGAGTAGTATCGGGCCGCCCGCCGGCGGCCCTCCGTCTCCAGCAACCGGTGCACGCGCGGCAGTTCTTTTTTCAGTCGCTTCTCCGCGCGCGAGAAGAACTCCTCTCTCCACTCCCGGCTCATCACGTCGTAGCTGAAGTCGTGCTTCGGCCGGCAGTCATAGATTTTGCTGCACTGGTACACCAGTAACGGAAACGCCGCCCCCAACGCTTCATACCGCTCCGCTTCCCGGAAGTAGACCAGCGGCAGCCAGCGCCGCATCGCCCTCTGCACCGCCCGTGACACCCGCGCGTAAGTCCGAAAGTACGCGTCCGACTTCTCGTCCGGTGCATCCAGCCACGCTGAAACCACTTCTCCCGGTACAGAAAGCGTCAGCGTGCTCTCCAGTTCCGCTCGCGGCCGTTCTTCGCCCATCCGCGCCAGCCACTCGGCCGCCCCGCTCTCGAATTCGTACGCGCTCAAGACCTCTTCGAGGCGGCTTGACGCTCCGGCCGCCGGCATCCGCCTCCGGTCCGTGTAGGACAGCGTGAAGCTCGCCTCAGAGTGCACCTTGCCGACCGACAGCCCGCCCGCCAGCGCCAGCGTGCTTTGGTAGGCATTCTTGTGCACCAGCGTGCTCGTCCCGCCGGCGTGGTAGACCAGCAGCCTTCCTGCGTCATCGCTTTCCACGCGCATCGCCGCGAACGCCTTCACTCGCGCTTCCCACTGTTTGCGGTCGAAAAACGGCAGATGAAGCTCAATATGCGTCCGTTCGCGAAGAGCTTGCGCAATCGCCGCCTCGCGCACCCGGGCATCCCCACTCTCCCGCGTGAGGATCTCGGAAAAATCCCCATCCAGCGCCGCCCGGTACAGTCGTAACCCCTCCTCGCTGAACGCGAACGAACAGTCGAATAGGCTCGCCCCTTCCTCGGTCCGTTCAAACTGCACCGTGGCTTCCACGGTGTACCTGTGTCCTAGCGCCTCCATCGCCCGGCGGTAGATCTCGTCCCGCAGTCGGAGCACGGATGGAAGCGCCTCGGGCGCCAGAATCTGTGCGCAGCCGGCCGCCGCCTTCGCGCGATGCGCACCGAGGATTGCGGCCGTGAGTTCATCTGCGCCCTCCGGCAGCGGCGTCTCCATCCGAACGCCTGCTGTGACTCCGGCGCTCAGCCGAATTCCATCCGCGCTCCGCTTGATCACTTGAAGCCGCAGCCTCTGCTGCTCGTCGAGCGAGACCACCTGCCGGAAGCTGCCGTCGATCGCCATGTCGAGCGCGACTCCTGCGTCGGCGTCTACGCGCAGGCCGAGGTCGCCTTCGATCGTGCCGCGCGCTACTTCGCGCAGCCAGTGAAAATCGAAGCCAAAACGCCGCGGAAGCGTGAATCGCAGCTTCCAGTCGCCGTCGCAAACGATCGGCCCATCCGCGAGATCGGAGGGGCGCACAACGAGTCTCGGATCGGTCATTGGGGTCTCTCAAGGCGGGCGAGTAACGGTGGGCCAGCCGTTTGATTATACGGATCGGGTCCGGAAAAACACCCACTCTGAACGAACGTGAGCTTCGAGGGCCGCGCGTAAACTGGCGGCCCAGAACCGCTTATACACTGAAAGGAATTATTTCGCGGGCTTGTGAACGGCCCGCTCAATCAGTCGCATTCTCTCGAGGTACGCGTTCATGTCGCCGAGCGACGCGAAAAGGCCGACATACGAATCGTTGTGATGGGACGGCGAGAGCCGCGTGCGCCGGAAGTCCCGCTCCCGAAACAGGTCCGAGCGCGCCACCACGGCCGCGCCCATCGGTTGATACTCGTGGCGCCCTTGCGCCCACGCCATCTCGCTGTCGACCCACAACGCAAATCCCATCCTCTTCTAATTGTTTACTATAAGAACCATGACCCGCCGATCTTTTTTCCCAACCGCCGCCATGATCCCCGCCCTCGCCGCCGGAGCCGCGCCGCTCAAGGGCCGCCTGAAACAATCCGCGACCCGTAGTTGTTTCAAGGGGATGCCGATCGAGGACGCCGCCCGGGAAGCTGCGCTGCTTGGCCTCAAGGGCCTCGACCTCATCGGTTCGAATGACTGGCCGGTGCTCAAGAAGTACGGGCTGATCTCGACCATGGCGCCGGGCGGCGGTACGATCGCCGACGGCATCAACAGGCGCGAAAATCATGCCAAAATCGAGCAACAATTGCGCGAAAATGTGCAAAAAGCGCACGATTTCGGCATGCCAAACGTCATTACGCTCTCGGGCAACCGCCGGGGCATGCCGGACGAAGAGGGCATCGACAACAGCGTCCTACTGCTCAACAAGATCAAGGGCATGGCCGAGGACCAGGGTGTCACCGTCTGCCTCGAACTTCTGAACAGCAAAGTAGACCACCCCGACTACCACTGCGACCACACCCGTTGGGGGGTGGAGGTCTGCAAGAGGGTGAACTCGCCCAGGGTCAAGCTGTTGTACGACATCTATCACATGCAGATCATGGAGGGCGACATCATCCGGACGATCCGCGACAACATCCAGTGGATCGGGCACTTCCACACGGCGGGCAACCCGGGGCGCCACGAGATCGACGCCTCGCAGGAGCTCAACTACCGCGCTATCGCACTGGCAATCGTGGATCTCGGCTACACCGGCTACTTCGCACACGAGTACTCGCCGCTGCGGGACCCGCTGAAATCGCTGGCCGAGGCAATCGAGATCTGCGACGTGTAGCCGCTCAGGGCGTGCCGAATTTCAGGCGGACGGTCGTGAAGCCGTAGGGCTTCAGGGGTAACTCGACGCGGTTGGCGCTCACGGCGACCGGAGTGGCGCCGTCTTCGACGCCGTTCGTCAGCGCGGCGGCGAGGAGCGGAAAGACAGGCGACGCGACGCGCGCCGTCCCCGGCTTTCCGGCGGTCTCCCGAAGGCGGAGGATGAAACCGTCGCCGTCCTCAGCTTCTTTGAACGCCGTGACTTGCGCGTGGGTCGGCTCGATCGTCAAGAACGAGCCGGACGCGGCGGCCATCACACGCTTCGCCGGCTTCAGACGGTTGTTGCCGAGATCGTAGACCGCATAAGCGAAGAGCGGCGAGCGTGTCTCCTGGTCGA
>JAEHDI010000334.1 GCA_016880505.1 Bryobacterales bacterium
GCAGACTCCCACCCACAACGTGAGATACCGCTCGAAAAGGCTCAGTCTCTTCTCGACAGCCTGAGGTTGGGCTATTGTCTGTTCCATACAGGCGCCTCCAACGCGAATTTCTTCACTGGGCCGGGCACACCGTCCGCTCGCTCGCCAGATCCCTCAGTCGTTCCGGACCCACGGGTGCTTCAAGCTTCCACGGAACCAAGGCAACCTGGTCCGCCAAGTCATTCCTGACCTCCGCGATAAACGGCAACTCGCGCACGCCGCGCTGCACCAGCACGGGATCGCGGAATCCGTCCTGGAAGAAGCTCTGGTTGATCACCCATGCAAACGGCTTGATGCCGGCCCGGAGGAGGTCATCCTGGAGCCGCGCGGCTTCGTGAACCGGTGTCGCTTCGGGTAGCGTGACGAGCAGAACGCGAGTAAACGATCCATCCCGGAGCCGCGGCAACAAGCGACGGACGGCGTCAGGCGTGTCACTCATGGTCCGGGACACCTCGCGGTGATACGACTCCGCGGCATCCAACAGCAACAAGGTGTGGCCGGTCGGCGCCGTGTCGAGAACGACAAACTCATCCTCTCCGCGGGCCACGGTTTGTGCGAACGCGATGAAAACGGCAATTTCCTCAGTGCAAGGCGAACGGAGGTCCTCCTCGAGGAGTGCGATGCCCTCCTCGTCAAGATTCGGCGCTGACTTCGCCATCACCCGCTCCGAGTACATGCGCGTCTCGACCGTCGGATCGATCCGGCTGACGGAAAGACCGGGGACGGTTGTCCCAATCGTGTAGCTCAGGTGCGCCGCGGGGTCGGTGGTGCTTAGATGAACGCGATGGCCGCGATGCGCCAACTCCACTGCGATAGCGGATGCCACTGTGGTCTTGCCCACGCCGCCCTTTCCCATGGTCATCACGACACCGCGCCCGGCCTTCTCGATCTCGTCGATGAGTTCAGCGAGCGGAGGAACAGCCGTTGCGTGCCGGTTCAGATGTTGCACAGGAAAGTCGCCCCGGACACGGTCAGTGAACACGGCCCGCAGGTTGTCGACACCCATGGGAGCAAAGGGCAGTAGTGGAACCTCGACGGCCGGCAGTCCGCGAAGCCCCTCGGGAAGTCTGTCAACCGCCTCACGCCCCCGCTGTTCGAGGGCTCGTGCCGCGGGATCGGACGGATCGCTCGCCACGAAAACACCGTTGAGAAACAGGTGCTGATGGGTGACGCCCATTTGAGCAAGTTCCGTGCGGGTGCGATCTACCTCGGCCAGCGCCGAGGTCTCCGGACGGCTGATAAGCACAAACGTTGTGGCAGTAGCGTCGCTGAGTGTCCTCAGGCTTGCGTCGTAGAGCGCCTTCTGCGCCTGAAGGCCGGCCAGCGGGCCCAGACACGATGTGCCCGTCGTGTTCGTGGCGATGAAACCGGTCCACGCGGCCGGGAGTTTCAGTAGCCGCAGTGTATGCCCGGTGGGGGCCGTGTCGAAGATGATGTGGTCAAAACCTTGGGTCGCGTCAGGATCGCCCAGCAGCTTCGTGAACTCGTCGAAAGCGGCGATTTCAACGGTGCATGCTCCCGAGAGCTGCTCGTCCATGCTGTTGATCGCGGCTTCGGGCAAGACGCCGCGATATGGACCCACGACGCGATCGCGATAAGTGGCCGCTGCCGCTTCCGGGTCAATGTTGAGCGCGAACAGGCCATCGGCTCCAGGCACGGCCACAGGTGCTCCC
>JAEHDI010000335.1 GCA_016880505.1 Bryobacterales bacterium
GGAAATAGGCGACATCCAGGAACAAAAGCAGCTTGAGTGGACCAGCTCGAAAGAAAGGACCAGCCTGATCCGGCTCTCCCCCGATGCGCCCGCAGGGGCGAAGATCCCCCTGTTGCTCGACAACGAATCGTGGAGTTACTACAACACGCCCGACGTACGCTACGGCACGGAAAAGCTCTACCAGGCATTCCAGTTGCACTCGCGGCATTTGCACCGACTCGAATTGACGGTGCCGCCCGCCCCTGCGCGGTCCACGGCCCGCCGGGTAAACTGAAAGCTCATTTTACGGAGGACTTAAATGGACACATTCGACAGTGGCCGCAGGCATTTCCTAAAGACCACAGGGGCCGCATTGACGACATCGATCTTCACCGGCAGCATCCGCGGAGCGAACGACAGGATTCGCGGAGGGTTCATCGGCACCGGCGTGATGGGCTCGGAGAACCTCGGCGTCGCCGCCCGTCAGCCGGGCGTGGAGATCGCCGCCGTCTGCGACGTATTCCAGCCCAATATGGAGCGGGCGGCTGCGATTGCCCGACGCCAGAACCATCAGCCGAAAGAGTTCCGCGATTTCCGTGAGATTATCGCGGACAAGTCGATTGACTTCGTCTGCATCTCGACGCCCGACCACTGGCATCCGTACATGGCCGTCGAAGCCTGCAAGGCTGGCAAGGACGTCTATGTCGAAAAACCGGTTTGTCTCGGCATCGACGAAGGCCAGAAGATGGTCGCGGCTGCGCGCAAGTACGAGCGCGTCGTGCAGGCCGGCACCTGGCAGCGCTCCGGTGCCCACTTCCAGAAGGCCGCCGAGATCGTCCGCAGCGGCCAGTTGGGGAAGATCACGTTCTGCCGGAGCTGGATCTACGAGAACGCTCCGCAGGCAGGCATTGGTAACCCGCCGGATGGGACGCCACCGAAGGACCTCGATTACCAACTGTGGCTCGGGCCGGCGCCGGACCGCCCCTTCAATCCCAATCGTTTCGGCGTCTACCCGCGCAGCTACTCCTTTTTCCGCTGGTTCTGGGATTACGCGGGCGGCCAGCTAACCGATTCCGGCGTCCACATGCTCGACATTCTGCAGATGGCGCTCGACGACCCGATGCCGAAAGCCATTACCGCCCTCGGCGGGAAGCTCTGGTTCACCGACAATCGCGAGACGCCCGACACCATGCTGGTGTCCTTCGAATACCCGGGATTCATTGGCTCCTGGGAGCACCGCTGCAACAACACCGAAGGGATCACCAGCCGTTTGATGGGCGTCAACTTCCACGGCACGAGGGGCACGCTCTACGTCGACCGCAACGTGTGCCGCGTGACGCCGGAAAAGGGCTCCGATCTCGAGGCCCTGGAAATGAAACGGGTGGCCGACCCGCACCCGCTCCACTGGGTCAACTTTCTGGAGTGCGTGAAAACGCGTCAGCGTCCGAACAGCGATATCGAGAAGTGCTACCGGTCTTCGGCGACCTGTCTGCTCGGCAACGCCTCGTATCGCTCCAAACTTCGCCTCGATTGGGACGACCAGAAGCAGACCGTGCTCCAACAGGAAGCGCTCCAGTATCTCCTCCGGCCGTACCGCGCGCCCTGGAAGCTGGAAGTCTGACA
>JAEHDI010000336.1 GCA_016880505.1 Bryobacterales bacterium
AAAAGAGGAAGAACAGCAGAATCAGCAAGGCCAGCCAGCCGATAATCGCGGCATAGACGCGAGACCACGTGCCAAAAAACGGCGGTGGTTCGTCCGGAACTGTCTTCGCGGCGGGTTCATCGTGGCTCAAGGGAGGCTCCTGCCGGCGCTCAGAAGGTTAGCGAAAATTCGGAAGGCTCCCGGCACCCCCGCGGGTAACTGGCGGAACCAGGAAAAGGCGGTGAAAATGTAGACGCCTTTCCCGTAGCGGGCAACCAGCGTGCCGCCCGTCAAGGGAGCCTCACCGGGATCGTGAGATTCGAACAGCGTTTCGTAACGCTGGTCCCATGCCGAGGCGAAGTAGAGGCCGCGCTCCTGCACCCAGCCCTCGAAGTCCGCGGTTGTGATGTGATTGGGCACCGAGAGCAACGGATGATCCGGCTTGGGGAACGTGACCGGCGCCTCTTCCACCGAAACACGACCGCGTCCGACCGTTAGAGGATACGGTCCGACTTTCCCGAGTGTAGGATCTTCCCCGCCGAACGGCAGGACGTTATACTGCACGACCAGCGTGCCGCCGCCCTGCACGTAGTCCATGAGCCGTTGCTGGCTGGCACGCAGGTCCGGCCGGACATTGTACGCGCGCACGCCGGTGACGATCGCGTCATACTGCGCGAGATCGCCCCGCGCCAGTTCTTCCTCGCTGAGCAACGTCACCTCGCACCCGAGCTGCCGTAACGCCTGAGGCACCTCGTCGCCGGCCCCCGCGATGTAACCGATCCGGCGGGCGAGAACGCGGACGTCCGTGCGCACCAACTCCGCGCGCGAGGGCGGAAAGACCGCCTGGGGCGGGATGTGCGGATACTCGATCACGTCAGCGCCGGAGGAGATCTCCCGACCGCCGACAACGGCAATCGCCGTCACTTCCCCGCGGGAAGCCCCGGCCGGAGGTGTCACGTCGAAACTGAGCACCCGTTCCTCGCCAGGCTCGGACATGCGGAACGGGATGCGCTCCGGCGACGCCTTCCAGCCCGATGGGATCCGCAGCAACACATCGCCGGATACGCCGGACCCGTTTGCCTTGAGGCGAACGCCCAGCGGCCGGGGATGGGTGTCCGGGAACATCCGCACCGGCTCGGCGATCCGCACAGCCACGGGCGGCACGATGTCGAGCGGCCGAACCTGCTCGCCCGCCACACGGTCGACATAGCGGTGGGCCACGGGCCGCACCAGTTCGATTTCCTGAGAACCGGCAACGAGACGGAACCGTGCCCGCAGGGCCGGCGGTGACTCGGGCACACCCACAAGTTCCTGTGAACCGATGTGGTAGAGGTTTGCGTCCTTCGGCTCCCTGAGCCAGAACGGCTGCGAATACGGCTGGTCAGGCGGCAGGCTGACGGTTACGGTTTGGCGAACCGGCTGGTTGTAGTCCAGCGGCATCGAGGCGGCAGTTCCAACAGGCGCCTCATCCGCGCCCTCCACGGCGACCCCCGCGAGCTTGAGCGGAAAGTGAGAGCGGTTCAGCGCGACCGTCTCCACCTTAAGTGAAGAGCCGGGAGCGGCGGCATAGCGCTCGGCGGAAGCGTCCAGCCACAGTCCGGTGCAAAGAGCGATCGTTTCATCCAGCTCGGCCAGTTTTCGCGTCGCCCAGGGGTGTTTGACTGCCGCTACGAGCGGGCGCGCTTTCAAGAGCAGCGGCACCGTCTCCTCAGGCCGCTCCGGGCGGAAGGTGCGGGCCGCATCCTCCAGGATCGCTCCGATTTCCGCGCCACCGGGAACGCGCTTCCACGACGTATCGATTCCGTCGAACGGATCCGCCTTCGCCGGTCCGCCCGCGACCACCACCAGGTAGTTCTCGGACCGGCCTTTGCGCTCCGCCGCGCCGAAACCCTGGCTCCGGTGCATGCTGCGGCTCATGCCGGCGATTTCGGCATAGGAATACCCCAGCACCGGGTCGAACTCGCCGGGATCGATTCGAACGTGGTCCGGGTATTCTTTGATCACCCGCTCACGCTCCGCGGACCAGTAGAAGACGTTCCAGAACACCCGCGTGGCCTGCCATGGCTCGACCCACTTCAGTTGTTCGGGAAACCGGTTGCGGTCGGCTGCCGCCGCAAAGGCCTCTTTCGCAAGGATGGCCGAGCTTTGATGATGTCCGTGTCCGTCCCTGGAAGTTCCACTGAAGACGAGCAGAATGACGTCGGGCCGGAAGCGGCGAATGTTCCAGACGACGTCGGCAAGCACCTTCTCGTGGCCCCACTTGGCGAGGGTCTCCTCGGCGGATTTCGAGAAGCCGAAATCGATGGCGCGGGTGAAGAGTTGCTCGGCGCCGTCGATGCGCCGGGCCGCGAGCAACTCCTGCGTGCGGATGATGCCGAGCAAGTCGCCCTGCTCGGGTCCGATCAGGTTCTGACCGCCCTCGCCGCGTGTAATCGAAAGGTATGCAGTGCGGAACTTCCGGCCGCGGGCGAAGTAGGCGAGAAGAGCGGTGTTTTCGTCGTCCGGGTGAGCGGCGATCATCAGCACGCTGCCGAGAACATTCAGCCGCTCGATCGCCAGGCGGGTGTGGACAGCCCCGGCCAGGCTGCGCTGCGCGAACGCTCGATGTGGAAGAAAGCTGAGCAGGCCAAGGCACAGGAGGAATAAGGTTCTCCTGTGCCGATTGCCCATGGAAATTCTGTGGCTGGCAGGCGTCTGGCGACCGCGGAGCAGCTTACTCGCCCTCCCCCATCTGGAGAGCAAGATAGTTCTGGTAACCCACC
>JAEHDI010000337.1 GCA_016880505.1 Bryobacterales bacterium
GCCCGTACGAACGTCAGATCCCCAGGCATAACAGGCTTCAGAATGATGTGGGCGAACCCCGGCTTCTCGACGTCCGGCCGGATGCCCGCCAGGTACGCGTACAGCCAGATGCCGAGATCCCCGATCTGCATGACATGGTTGCCCGAGTTCATCGCCGGGTCGGCGGTGTCTCCGTTCCACAGCTCCCAGATCGTCGTGGCGTCCTTCGAGATCATGTAGCCCCAGCCGGGATACATCGTTTGCGTCGCCATCGTGTAGGCGAGGTCCGCGCGCCCGTTGTCCGAAAGCGCCCGCATCAACCACTGCGCGCCGATCAGCCCGACGCCGATATGGTTCTTGCTCTCGCTCCCGATCCGCGCCACAAGATTGCCGAACACCTTCGCCCGTTCGCTCTCCGGTGCCAGACCAAACGACAGCGGCAGCACCGACGACGTCTGCGTCCCGTTGTCGTACAGGGCACGGTCCGGCTTGTAGAAGCGGCGCTGGAAGGCCGCCTGCATCTTCGCCGCGTGATCCTCGAACTCCGCGGCTTCTTCGCCCTTGCTGGTCAGCCTCGCATAGCGCGCCATCTGCCGCTCCAGGTGGATGAAGTACGCCGATGCGATCAGTGTCTTGTCGGTGATGCGAGCGGGGTCCTTCGAGTGGATCAGCTTCGGGTCTTCGGGCGGTACGCACCAGTCGCCGTAGCTGTCCTTGCCGATCAAGCCGTCCTTCATGAACCCGCGCATGTACATAACCCACTTCTTCATTGCCGGATAGTGCCGCTCGATGGCCCGCGTGTCGCCGTAGTATTCATACAGCATCCCCGGCACCAGCAGGAACGTTCCGGGCCAGGTCACCGAGTCGTTGTAAAACTGCCAGTAAGACGGGGCCACGTCGGGAACGCTGCCCGCCGGCCGCTGGGAGTCCTCGATGTCCTGCTCCCATTTCGAATAGAACGCCGCCACGTCGTGGATGTACGCCTCGCTACGGCTCACCATCGACCGGTCGCCGAGCCACCCCTGCCGCTCGTCGCGCTGCGGGCAGTCGGTCGGGATGGAACGGTAGTTGCCCTTGATGCCCCATACGATGTTCCGGTGGATCCGGTTCAGGAGATCGTTCGAAGACGTGAAATCGTGGATCGGCGTCATGGCATCGTGCACGACGCGGCCTTCGATCGATTCGGGGGTCGGCCTGCCCGGAAATCCGGTGATTTCTACGAACCGGAACCCGTGGTAGGTAAACCGCGGCTCCCACATCTCCACCGATTTCGTGCCCTTCAACGTGTACCGGTCCGTGACCAGCGCCGACCGCAGGTTTGCCGTGTAAAGCGTGCCGTCGGGTTGCAGCGTCTCGGCGAATCGCAACTGTACCGTCGTCCCCTGCGGGCCCCGCACTTTTAACCGGCACCAGCCCACCATGTTCTGCCCCATGTCGGCAATGAACAGGCCCGGCCTCAGTTCCTTGACTGATTTCGGCTTCAGCGTCTCGATCACCTTCAAGGGTTCCGCCATCTGCGCCACAAGCTTGCCATCCGGCGGCTTCACAGGCACAGGAGGCTGCCACTTCGAGTCATCGAATCCCGTCATCGCCCAGGCAGGCATCTCCAGAGTGGCGTCGTACTCTTCGCCATCGAACTCATTGTTGGTCCGGATCGGCCCCGCGTCGGTCACGCGCCATGTCTCATCGGTAGCCACGACGGTGCGTGAGCCGTCGGTATGTTCGATCTCGATTTGCGCGATCGCGCGCGGCGTGCCGTACATCACCATGGGCACCGGCTGGCGCAGCCGGGGCGCCCACCACCGCCCGTTGCCAAGCAGCAGCCCGACGGCGTTCGGGCCTTCTTGCAGCAGCGCCGTGACGTCGTGGGTGACGTAGAAGACGCGCTTGTCGTACTGCGTGAGGTTCGGGGACAGCACGTGGTCGCCCGCCTTACGCCCGTTCACATGCAGCTCGAATAGTCCCATGCCGGAGACGTAGGCCACCGCCCTCCGCACCGGCTTTGTGATCTGGAACTCCTTGCGTGCCATCCGCGCCGGAAGCCGCAGCGCCTGGATCTCCAACTCCTGGTCTTGCTGTTTGTCTTTCGTTGGCTTCGGTAGTTCGATCGTCTCCTCCTTGCCGATCCATTTCCCCTGCCAGTCGGCCGCGCTCAGAAGTCCCATCGTGAAGTACGCCGGTTCGCTCCAAGCCGAGCCGCGCCGGGTCTCGTCCCACACCATGACGCGCCAGTAGACCTCGGCACGAGATCCGAGGGTCTTGCCCCTCCAGGTGATCTGCGTCGTCGAGCCGCCCGCGACGCGTCCGGAATCCCACAGGTCCGCGGTGCCCGCGACCAGTTTCTCGCGCGACGACGACGCAATGATTCGATACGCGGTCTGTTTCAATCCTCGCGCCTGCGGCTGTACAGCCTCCACGATCCAGCTCAGCCGCGGCCTGGTTTCATCGATACCAGCCGGGTTCACACGGTACTCGCACCGCAACGTCGTGGGTTTGAGGGAGGTAGTATTAGGGGTGGAACAGCCGGACAGGGTGGTAACGGCGATGAAGGTGAGTACAAGAGCAGAAGTCTTCACAGTATTCTCCTAGTCCTTCGCACCCGTCCCGAACTCGCTCGCACCGATCGACAGCGGCAGGCCCATGGGCAGGCGGTTGCCCCAGAAGTCGCGGCCACCGTCGAACGAGACAGGCAACCCCGCGCGGATTGCCGGCGACCCGGGCCGCAGCATGAATCCCTTGAGTGAATCCAAGCCGGGCCCCCACGTTGCCGGCCCCACGAACAGAGGGTCCTTCCGCACCGCCCACGGATCGTCCGGACCGTCGGTGTGCGTCCCGAAGAACACATTGTGCTCGAAGCGGTGGTTCTTGCTGCCGCCCCAGACGTACCTCGTCTCGCCGTCCACATAGAAAACGTTGTTGGCAAACCAGGTGTCCTCCGGCCACGGACCGCCCCAGTTGTCCATGTAGATCATTGTGCGGTCGATGTTCGGATCCAGCTTCTTCGGCACATAGACAATGTTGTTGTAGATCTTCGTGCTCTTCACTGGCCCGCTGATGTGGAATGCGGGCGAGAAGTAGCCCTTGCTTTGCGTTTTCTGGGTTCGCAGCCCGTCGTTGACGCTGATGTTGTAGCGAACGATGGTGCTGTCGTTGACGCCGATGTTCGCGGGCGCACCGCCGTCATTGCACACCAGCAGGAAGCCGCCTTCATTATCGTGGCTGTAGTTGTACTGGATGATGGTGCCGCGGCAGTCATAGTCTGAGTCGAAGCCCTGTGCGTCCCAGGGGGCCTTGTGATCGCTCACCTCGTTGAACTGAAAGACCGCGTTATCGCACGCCCACGGCCACATACCCGCCGCGGCATCGCCCTCCGGGAGCAGGCGCGTACACTTCCGCATCACATTGTGCTCCACCAGCGGGCCGTCGCAAGCGACCGGCACAATGCCGTCTCCGGGCACCTCCTCGATCAGGTTCTTTCGGATAACGACGTTCAGGCTCGGATACCAGTCGACGCCACGCTGCCAGTGGCCCGCGCCCATGATGCCGTCACGTTCGCAGCGCCGGATGTGACAGTTCTCAATCAGCAGCCCGTTCAGCCGCGAGTTCTTCGCCTTGCCCTGCGTCTGCCAGCGGATACCGCCGCTCGCGCCGTCGGCCTTCCTCGCGGTGCCGTTCACGTCGTGAATGTAGAGGTTCTTCAGATGGATGTGCGAACCGCTGCCGTAGTCCTCCAGTTGGACGAAGGCGCCTTTGCGCTTGACGCCCGGCTCGGCGCCGAGGTTCGTCAACTCCAGGTTGTTCACCTCCCAGTACTCGACGTTATAGAGATGGAGCGCCGCCTCGAACTTGCCCTCGGCATCGATACGCGGCTTGTTCCCCGCTCCGTATTGGTCCACAACGATCGGCAGCGCCCGGCCGTTTGCGAATCGCCCGGAGCCGCGCGGCTTCAGTTGACCCTGGTAGCGCGTCCCGGCTTTGAACAGGATGCGGTCTCCGGCCTCGAAAGCAGTCCCATTCACCTTGTCCAGCGTCTTCCATGCCTTCTGCGGCGAGCGGCCGTCGTTCGCGTCGTTGCCCGCCATGCCGTCTATGTGGAAAGTCCGTCCCGCCGCCGGTGCGCCGGGCTGATGGAGCACCGCCAGGATCGCGGCCGGGGCCAGCAGCACGGTGTACAGCATCGTTCGCTTTTGCATCGGATTCTCCTATCGCACCAAAGCGGAGATGGCCCTGAATTGCTCATGCCGCGAATCCCGCAGCCATTCGAAAACCACCGACTCCGTGTTCGTCACAACCAATCCGGCCTGCAGCAGCCGGTCGAGCGCGTTCTCCCGATTCGTGGGATTGCGGGAACAGATGGCGTCACCGGCTACGTACACCTCGTACCCTTCGGCGTGCAGCTCCATCGCCGTCTGGAACACGCACACGTGCGCCTCCATTCCCGCCACCACAACCTGGCGCCTGCCGGTCTGCCGCAGGGCCGCGCTAAATTCCTCCTCGCCTCGACACGAGAAGCAGGTTTTCTCAAACCGGAACAGGCCGTCTCCGGATTTTGCGAGCACGCCCACCTCCGTCGGCCCGAGCCCCTTCGGGTACTGCTCGCTGAGGAACCGCGGCACCCTCAGCCGTGCCGCCGCTTCGAGCAAAATGCCGGTGTTCCGGATCACCTGCTCGCGCACCTCGGGGAGCATGGCCGCCGCCAGCCGCTCCTGGATGTCCACCACCAGCAGCACGGAATCTTCCCTCTGACACAAACGAGCTGGCCCGCACATGTCAGTTCTTCACCTCGAAACTGCTCCGCAGCCGGATGTCCTCCGACGACGCACCCACCATCACGTCAAACGTCCCCGGTTCGACCACCCAATGCAAGTCGCGGTTGAGCAGCATCAGATCGTCCGGCCCCAGCTTAAACTCCACCCGTTTGGACTCACCCGGTTCCAGCGCGATCTTCCGGAAGCCGCGCAGCTCCTTGATCGGCCTGGTAACCGTGCTCACAACGTCGTCGAGATAAAGCTGCACGACCTCTTCGCCCGCGCGGCCGCCGCTGTTCTTCACGTCTAGCGTGACGGTCACGTCACCCGCCGGTCCGATCTCGCGCGGCGAAACCTGGAGATTCGAGTACTCGAACTTCGTATAGCTGAGTCCATGGCCGAAAGTCCACAGCGGCGACGACTTCATGTCGACGTAATTCGTCCCTTTAATCCAGTAGGCCTTTGACGGTTTGTGGTTGTAATAGACCGGCAACTGTCCGACGTGCCTTGGGATCGTAATCGGAAGCCGTCCGCTCGGGTTGTACTCGCCGAACAGCACCTCGGCGATCGCTTGGCCTCCCTGCTCGCCCGGGATCCAGGTTTCGAGGATCGCGGGCACGTTCTCGGCAGTCCACCGGATCGACAGAGGCCTGCCGTTGATCAGCACGACAACTGTCGGCGTGCCCGTTTCGGCAACTGCCCGAATCAGCTCTTCCTGCATGCCGCTGAGGTCCAGGCTGGCGACGTCCTTGCCCTCGCCATTCGTCCCGTCCGGCGCCCGCCGTTCGTTCTCTCCGACCACCACGATGGCGACATCCGCCTTCTTCGCCGCCTCGCGCGCCTTGTCGATCTCGTTCAGCGCCGTACCGACCACGTTGCAGCCCTTCACGTAGCTGATCTGCGTCTGTGGTGAGACCTTCGCCTTGATTCCTTCGAGCACGGTCACGATGTGTTGCAGAATCGACTTCGACGTGTAGTCGCCGAGTTGGTTCCGTGCATGGTCCGCGTTCGGCCCGATCACCGCGACCGACTTCAGGTCCTTACGCAGCGGCAGAAGGTTCTTGTCGTTCTTGAGCAGCACGATGCCCTCGCGAGCCACCTGGAGCGCAAGGTCGCGGTGCTCGGCACGGGGCAGCCCGTTCACGGCGTGGTTCACGTCGACATACGGGCGCTCAAAAAGTCCCAGGCGGAACTTCTGCCGAAGGATTCTTCGGACGCACCGGTCTATCTGGGCCATCGAGACTTTCCCTTCTTTGGCACTCTCGATCAGGTCGAGCATGTAACCCGACTCGTACGAGATACCGACATCCACGCCCGCCTTAATCGACCACACTCCGGCTTCCTTCTGATTGGCGGCCACGCGCTCATAGACGCTTGTGTCGATGCCGCTGCCCTCACTAAGCACCAGCCCATCGAAGCCGAGTTCCTGCCGCAAAATCTTGGTCAGGATCCAATCGGAGGCATGCGCCGGCACTCCGTCGATGGCAGGGTACGTCGCCATGACGCCGAGAGCGCCCGTCTTCTTGACGCCTGCCACCCAAGACGGAAGGAAGACTTCCCTCAACTTCCTTTCGGAGACCTCCATGGCGCCACGTTCAAGACCGCTGACAGGCTCACTTTGGCCGGGATAGTGGCACAACCCTGCAACCACCTTGTCCGGCGCGCTGACGTCGTCGCCCTGCGCCCCGCGGACAATCCGCTCCGCGATGCGCGAGCAGAGGTACGGGTCTTCGGAGTACCCCTCCATATTCCGGCCGAGGCGCGGGTCCCGGTTCGGCTCCACGACCAGCGTGAAGATCTGGTGAATACCGACCGCTCGCGCCTCCCGCGCGGCGGCCACGTAGATCTTCTCGACGAGGTCCATGTTGAAGGTGCTGCCGATCGCCAGGCCCTCGGGAAAAATCGTGCCGCCGGAACACATCAGTCCGTGTGTTCCCTCTTCGGTCTGGAGCAGTGGGATTCGGAGCCGGGTCTTCTCAATTGCGATCTTCTGAAGTTCGTTGAAGTACGGAGCCTGCTCCTTCGGACCACCCGGCAGAGCGTTGTCCGCGAGGGTAAAGAAGCCGCCGCCCGGGCCGATTCCCTTCTCGTACGTGCCTTCCGTGAACCGGCGGCAGGCGTCGAGTTTTGCAGCCACATCGCGACCGAGCTGGCTCAGGTAGACACAGGGCATGTTCATTTGCCCGATTTTTTCCTCGATCGACATCCGTGAGAGCAAATCTTCGACCCGCTTCTCTAGCGGCTGCTTCGCATCGAGATACAGCGGCTGCTGCCCAAACGCCAGCGCTGCCGCTAGAAGAAAGAGCACGCACACCTTCACTCCACGCCTCCTTGTTGTGATCGACCGGGCCCGGACTACGCCGCGCCAAGCTCCTTGTTTGCTTCCGCGATAATCCCGCGCATGAACTTCGCTGCCAGCCGAGCGTTCTTGTCGGCGAACTCCAGACCGACCGTCTTCCCGTCCACGACCGGAAGCGGGTGACACAGCTCGTAGCCGATGTAGCCCGTGTACCCGATCTCCGCCATGGCCTTCAGGAAGGGCTTGTAATACGGATCCCCCTTGACGCTGCCGTCCGGCGCCTCTTCAAATTCACCCCCGAAATGGGACAGCATTTGAAGGGGGCCGACGTTGAGGGCTGCTTTCCGGACCGAAGCCTCATCCTTCTGTTTCAGCAGCGGCGCGTCGAGACACACCTTCAGACCCGGCGAATCGACCTCTTTCACCATCCGCAAAACGTCCGGGTAGTCATCGATCACCGGGCGATGGTTCTGGAGCGCCAGCGTCACGCCTTGGTCCTTCGCCCACTTTGCGGATTCGACCAGGCCCTGACGGCACCACGCCCAGGTCTGCTCCGGCGAAAACTTCTCGTGGGTGAACTGCCAGATCGGGTGCGCGATGTCATAGCGCCCGCCGCCTTTCGGAAGGGGCTCCACCGTCACACCCGGCCAGGCCAGAAAGACGCGGAGGGTCTTCGCTCCGAGGTCCGCCGTCATCTTGATCAGCTCGCGCATGTAAACGAGCTGAGCCTCGCGGTATTCGGGGACCGGGCTGCTGAAGTCGTTATTCCCGGACACCGCATAGATCGGAACACCCTCTCCCTGTGCCCGCTTACGGAACTCGTCACAGCGCTTCTTAGGCATGTCGAGCGGGTTGCCGTGCGGCCGCTTGCCATCCAGTTCGATGCCCTGGAAACCAAACTTTTTCGCCCTCTCGATCAGTTGCTCATGTGTGAGCGCGTCGCCCCTGTACCACAAGCCCAGGTAGGTGATTGTGTAGAGTCCCACCTTCACCTGCACCTTTGCGGGCGCGGCGGCCCGGGCCATGCCGGCCGCCATGCCGGACATCAGTCCCGCGCCGATCGCCGAACGTCGAGTCATCACGTTGTCCATCTCGCTTACCTCCAAAGCGGCACACGACCGCCCCGCCGACAATATACACCCGTCAGGCTTCGGACTGTGCTACTGCCACACGTACGGTGTCGAGGTCCAATGGTGGCATTGGGCTTCAGCCTGTGGCGCGGGTTCTTCAGCACCCTCTTCTAGTTCCCCTGCTGATTTCCGGCGGCCGACGCCAAGCGGACCTTCACGCCGGTGTCCAGCCGGGCTACCTGGGATGTCGCCACCATCTCCCCGTCTTCGAGGCCCTCGGTGATCTCGACGTCCTGGCCGTAACGGTCACCCAGTTTTACGTCGCGCGCCTCCACGACGCCGCCCGAGACGGCGTACGCCTTGTTCAAGCCGAACACGTAGTTGATGGCGCTCACAGGAATCAGTCGAATTCGCTCGACCTTGTCGGTCTCCACCCTCACTCGCGCGTACGAACCGGGCTTAAGTTCCGCGTTACGGTTGTCGATCAGCGCTTCAACGACGAACGTCCGCTTGCTCTGATCCACGGTCGGAGAAATCCGCCAGATTTTCCCGCGGAATTTCCGGTTCTCAAAGGCTTCGACGATCACCTCCGCCACCTGGCCGACCTTGATCCACGGGGCCATGCGCTCCGGGACCTCGGCGCGCAGACGGATGGGGTCAATCTTGACCAGCGTCAGCAGCGGTGTGTTTGGCCGGACGTACTGGCCGACAGTGACCTGGCGCTCCTTGACGTTGGCGGCAAACGGAGCGCGGACCTGGGTGTCGCGCAGCTTCTTACGCTGAAGATCGAGCACGGCGCGCGTGCGCTCCACGTCCCGGATCAGGTTTCGGGTCTGATTCAGCATGGCGTCATAGGCAGCCTGAAGCGATTGGGATCGCGCCTGCGCCTCGTCGAGGTCCTGTTGCGAGCCGATTCCCTGCTCCACGAGGCTGCGCACGCGCCGGAGGCGCTGGTCGGCGTCCGTCAGGTCCGCCTGAGCCCGCCGTACCTCCGGCGTCAGCCGGATGTCCTTGACCTTGTCGTTCTCGTCCTTGAGCCCCAGCCGTTCGAGGGACTGGCGCAGTTGTGCCTCCATCTGCGCAACCAGGTAGCGCTGCTCCTCGTCGGAGATCTGCACCATGACCTGGCCTTGCGCCACGCGGTCGCCCAGATCCACGTTGACTTTCTCCACCGGCCCTTCGATCTCCGCGCTGATGATCGCTTCGTCGAATGGAAACAGCGTCCCCACTGAATCGACTACTCTCCGCACCTCTCGATGCACGACTGGCGATGCCTGCACCTCTACCGGTCCGGTCTGCTTCTTAGTCTCTGCCGGCTTTGGCCGGCAGCCGGCGAAGGCCACCAGCACAAGAATGACGGTCAAAAACCCGGCAACGTATTCGTATCTATTGCGCATATCGTTGATCACTCGCGACACCCCTATTCTAGTTATCGCAGGAATCTCTTGCAGCGCTACAATCGGACTGTACCGAAGTCGGAGCAACGGCTTTATGCGCCTTTCTGAAATTTGCGTCCAGCGCCCTGTGTTTGCGTTCATGCTGATCATGTTTCTGGTCGTCATGGGCGCTTTCAGTTTCATGGGGCTGGGAGTGGATCTGTTCCCGCGAACCGATCCCGCGACCGTCTACGTGCGAGTCCGCCTGCCGGGCGCCAGCCCCGAGGAAGTGACCTCCCAGATAGTCCTGCCGATCGAGGAAGCCGTTGCGTCGGTCAGCGGGATAGACGAGATGCGTGCTCACGTCATGGAGGGCACGGCCAACATCATCGTCACGTTCGTGCTCGAAAAGGACATCGGCGAAGCCGCCGAGGATGTGCGCGAGAAGGTGAGCGGAGCCATGCGCCGGCTTCCGCCCAACGTGCTGCCGCCGGTGGTTCAGAAAGCCGACCCCGACAGCGACCCGATCGTCACCCTGGCCGTGAGCGGCGACCGTTCAATTCGGGAGCTTACCGAGATCGCCGACAAACAGGTGCGCCGGGCCCTGGAGACAGTGGACGGGGTCGCCAGCATCAGCATTGCGGGCGGGCAGAATCGGCAGGTCAACGTGTTTCTGGATCTCGACAAGCTTTCCGGCTATAACCTGACCGCCCAGGATATCGAGCGCGCCATCAAGGCGGAGAACATCGAGGGTCCTGGCGGACGGATTGTGCGGGGTCCCACGGAGATGGGCGTGCGCACACTGGGACGCCTGGAAGCGGTCGCGGAGTTCAACGACATCATCATCAAGAACGTCGGCGGAGCGCCCATTCGCCTTCGCGACGTGGGCTATGCCGAAGACGGCATAACCGAGAAGCGCACGTTCGCTTACTACCAGGACAAGCCCGCCGTCACCCTCGAGGCGCGCAGGCAGACAGGGACCAACACCGTACAGGTCGTCGACGGTATCCTGGCGCGCGTCGAGAGGCTCGGCCGGGAGTTGCCCTCTGGAGTGAAGCTCGACGTCGTGAAAGAGCAGGCCACCTACATCAAGAGCTCCGTCAAGGCGCTTGAAGAACACCTGGTCATCGGAAGTCTGCTGGCATCGCTGATCGTGTGGCTGTTCATCCGCAACTGGCGATCAGTCCTGATCAGCTCCGTAGCCATTCCGACTTCCATCATCACGACGTTCACGCTGTTGAAGATGATGGACTTCACGCTGAACTCGATGACGCTGCTCGGCCTCACGCTGGCAGTAGGCATTGTCATCGACGACGCCATCATCGTTCTCGAGAACATCTACCGTTTCATCGAGGAGAAATCGATGCCGCCGATCGAGGCGGCCGTCAAAGCCACTAAGGAGATCGCCCTGGCGGTAATGGCGACGACCCTGTCTTTGGTGATCATTTTCGTGCCGGTAGCGTTCATGCAAGGTTACGCCCGGCGTTACTTGAATCAGTTTGGCTGGACGATGGCGATGGCCATCATGGTCTCAATGCTCGTCGCCTTCACGTTAACGCCGTCGCTAAGTTCGCGGCTCCTGCGGCGGCGGACCGGAAATGGCGGCGCGGCGCGGCACGACGATCACCACGGCGTTCTCGGCCGGATCTACGTCAAGGCGCTCGGGTGGTCCCTCGACCACCGCTGGGTCGTCGTCACGGTCAGTGTTTTGACCTTTGCCTCAACGTTTCTGGTCAGCAGATACATCGGCCGAGACTGGATGCCGCAGGAAGACCAGAACGAGCTGTCGGTGATGCTCGAACTGCCGGAGGGGGCGTCCCTGGAAGCGACCGAAAAGGTGGCTTTGGAGATCGCCCAGAAGATCCGCAAGATCCCAGGCGTTGTCACCGTCGTGCCTCAGACGTCCTCCTTCGCGGAACGCGTGACGATGGCGTGGATGACTATCCTGCTCAAAGATGTGGGCGAACGCGAAAGCATCGAGCAGATGGGCCAGAACGTGCGGGCTGTGCTCCGCGACTATCCTGATACTCGCCCCCGCGTGACCTTCCCGAATGCCCTGGGCGGCCGTGAGACGTTCTCGCCGATCCGGGCGCAACTTCTCGGGCCGGACCTCAACAAAGTGATGCAACTTGCCAAACAGGCGAATATCGAACTGACGAAGGCGGACGCCGTGGCCGACGTCAAGGTGAACCTCAACCTTAGTAACCCGGAATTTCAAGTGGACATCGACCGTTCACTGGCTTCCGACCTCGGGGTTCGCGTGTCAGACATCGCCGGTGCCGTCCGGTTGCTGATGTCCGGCGAGGATGAGATCTCCACCTTCAAGGAAGGCTCCGAACAGTATCCGGTCACGATGCGCCTCCTGCCCTCGCAGCGAGACGACCCCAACGCACTGAGCCGTCTTCTTGTGCCCTCTGCAAGACTCGGGCTCATCCGGCTCGATTCCGTTGCCCACGTGGACCGCGGGCTGGGTCCCAGCCGCATCGACCGGTTCAACCGCCAGTTCGCGGTCGGCATTTACGGCAACGTAGCGCCGGGCCGTTCCCTGGGCGAAGCGGCCTCCCAAACACAGGAAGCCATCGCACGCGTGGGGATGCCGCCCGGATACGAGATGCGCTTCTCCGGTCAGGTGAAGATTCTCGAGGAGACCACGGCCAACATGATTCTGGCCATCGGCCTCGCCTCGATCTTCATGTACATGGTGCTCGCCGCCCAGTTCGAAAGCCTGGTCCATCCGTTCATCATTCTGCTCACCCTGCCTCTGTCGATCCCCTTCGCGCTGATTTCCCTGATCGGCACGGGGCGAAGCCTGAACCTGTTCAGCGCCCTTGGTGTGCTGCTGCTGCTTGGCATTGTCAAGAAGAACGGCATTCTTCAGATTGACTACATGAATCGCCTCCGGCACCAGGGCCAACCGCTGCGCGAGGCGATCCTCGAAGCCAACCGCGTGCGGCTCCGTCCAATTCTGATGACGACCTTCTCGATTGTGGCGGGTCTGATCCCCACCGCGATCGGCATCGGCGCCGGCGCCTCGCAGCGATCGGCGATCGCCGTCACTATCATCGGAGGGCAGACGCTCTGCCTGTTGCTGACGCTGCTGGTCGTGCCCGTCGGTTACTCGCTGGTCGAAGACGGGCGGGTCTGGCTGTCGCGGCGTCGCCTAACCGCCGAGCCGGCGCTAGGAGACTAACCACCAACCGCATGCAGCTTCCGAGCCGCGACTAAAAGGAGCGGCCACCAGCGGAGCGCGGGTTCTCCCTGCGTTCACTGAACCTGCGGTTCTCCCGTCATTTCTTCGAACGCACCCTGTTCTGCTCCCTCCGGTTTGCCGACCGGCAACAACTTTGGCACCCGGGCATGATACGCGCGGTACGCCGGACCGTGCTCGCGCGCAAGATCCCGCTCTTCGAAGTAAATGCCAACCAGGATGTAAGACGTCATCAGCCCGGCAAACAACAGGTGGCCGGTCGTCATGAGGGGCGTCGCCCAGAACGCCACCAGAAAGCTGAGCATCATGGGATGCCGGACCTTTTTGTAAAAGGCCCTCACCTTGAACGTGGGCGTCGATCTCGGCCGGTCGAGCATGTACTCGATGACCTGGCGCAGGCCGAACAGTGCGAAGTGATCGGTAAGGAAACTGGTCGCCGGAACGCCCAGCCACCCGAGCGCCGCGATCGCGTACACGGCGACCATGCCTGGGCCGGTCACGTTCCAGATCTGGCCGCTGATGGGTTGCCAGCCCATGACGATCAAGAAAACCATCATTGCTGCAATCACCACATAGGTGCTGCGCTCGAAGTGTGGCGGCACGATCCGCGTCCAGACACGCTTGAATCCAGCTCTCGCCATGATGCTGTGCTGCAAACCGAACATCGTAATGAGCCCCAGGTCAATGGCCGCCGCCAACAGAGGCGGCAGCGATGCCGGTCCGCTGATGGAATTCGGGATCGCATTCACGGTAAACGCAATCAGGTACAGGAAAGCGCCCAGGAACATCATGTAAGCCAGGGCGCCATAGGTAACGGAAAGGGCTTTTTTCATCGGTCTCTCCTTCTGATCCACAGCCGCCACCCAGTTGCGCGCAGGCTGTGTCGTCAAGATAATTGTGTGTAACTGGGCGCGGTTCGACCATGCCTGAGCGCCCGGAGTCTTTGCTCTGGAGTCCACTGGGAGTATTTGGGTTTGCCGAGCGTCCAGAGGATTTTGCAGGGATACCGGAGTAGCCGTTTGGATGCGTTCTCGGAAATCTTGAACGGTGTCAAGCTGAAGGGCGCACTGTTCTTCAACGCGGAATTTTCAGCTCCCTGGAGCTTCGCGTCGCCACGCTCCGATCTTCTCGCGCCCCACCTGGTTCCAGGCGCCGAACATCTGATCATCTATCACTTCGTCATTGAGGGCTCCGCACATGCACAAGTGGAAGGTGGCAATCCGCTCAGCCTCAACGCCGGCGATATCGTAATCTTTCCCCATGGCGATCCGCACCGGATGGCCAGCAGTACACGAGCGCAGCTCATGGAGGCCGCCGCCATCTTGCCGTTGCTTCGAACCCGCAACCTTGGGCTGATGCGTACGGGAGGCGGTGGTGAGGTCAGCCGATTCGTATGCGGTTATATGGCCTGCGAACCGCACCTGTTCCGCCCGATTCTGAGTGGGCTGCCCCACATGATGAAGGTCAACATCCGCGCCGACGGCTCCGGCCGATGGCTGGAGAATTGCATCCGGCATCTCGTCGATGAAGCGGGCGCCGGCCAGCCGGGCAGCGACGCCATGCTGGCGAAGCTTTCCGAAGCTCTTTTTGTCGATACACTTCGCCGCTATGTTGCCACTTTGCCCGCTGAGCAAACCGGGTGGCTCGCTGGTACCCGGGACCCTGTGGTCGGCAGGAGTCTGGCGATCTTGCACAGCCGGGCGGATCAGCCCTGGACCATCGCCCAGCTAGCCAAGGAAGTCGGTTTGTCACGCTCGGCTTTGGTGGAGCGCTTCAGCCGCTACCTCTCGGAGCCCCCGATGGCGTATCTGACACGGTGGAGGCTGCAATTGGCCGCCCGCAGCCTTATGTCCACCCCGCGCAGTGTGGCGCAGATCGCTGCTGAAGTGGGATACGAATCCGAAGCCGCCTTCAACCGCGCCTTTAAGCGAGCGTTCGGTGCACCGCCGGCACGGTTCCGGAGTGAGCGCAAGCTAAAGCCAGGTGGCGTCACTTCGTCAGCCGCAAGCAGCGGGGGATAACCTCGCGCGCCAGGTGACGGCGAGCATTCTCGCCTAAACTGCGCTATTCTAGAAATGTACTGGAAGCCGATCCGCAAAACCTCTCCTTTTTTCCCGGCTAGCTGATTCCCCTTCCGCAAAACTCTGAATGAAAAATTTCTCTGAACTCTCTCTGTGCTCTCGATTGCAGAGCAATCTGGCAAAGCAGGGCTTTGTCCAACCGACTGCCGTGCAGGCCCGGGCGATCCCGCCGGCGCTCGCCGGCCAAGATGTAGTGGCCACCGCGCAAACCGGAACTGGCAAGACCCTGGCGTTTCTCCTCCCGTTGCTTCAGTCGCTGATGGGTGGGAGCGGCAAGAGCGGCATTAACGCCCTCATCCTCAGCCCCACCCGCGAACTCGCCATGCAGACCAACGAATCGTTCACCCGGATCGCCGCAGGCACTGGTATCCGGTCCGCCGTGGCGGTGGGTGGCATGAGCGAAGCCGGTCAACTTCGGGCTGTCCGGCAAGGCGCTCAGGTCCTGATCGCCACACCCGGCCGTCTGTGCGATTTCCTGGACCGCCGCCTCGCCAGCCTCAGCGGCGTGCAGTTCTTCGTGTTGGACGAAGCAGACCGCATGCTCGATATGGGATTCCTGCCCGCCCTCCGCACCATTGTTAAAGTGGTGCCGGCCGCACGCCAGACTCTGCTCTTCTCCGCTACCATCGAACAATCGGTGGCACATCTGATTAAGGAATACGTACGCAATCCCGTCCGCGTAGCCATCGGGCCCTCCACCAAGCCCGCCGACCAGGTTAACTTGCACGTGTATGAGGTCGAGTCAGACCGCAAACTCGGCCTGCTGACCCGGCTGATCGGACAGGAGCCGGGATCGTTCCTCGTGTTCGCGCGCACAAAGCACGGCACGGACCGCCTGGCAAAAAAGCTTTCCCACACCGGCGTAAAGACCGCCAGCATCCACGGCGGCCGCACGCAGAGCCAGCGCAACCAGGCACTGAACGGATTCAAGGACGGGCAGTATCGCGTCCTGGTGGCCACCGATGTGGCCGCCCGCGGCATTCATGTGGACGGCATCGCCCACGTGGTGAATTACGATCTCCCGCACGTACCCGAGGACTTTGTTCACCGTGTGGGACGCACGGGCCGCGCCGGCGCCCGCGGCACCGCCTCCACGTTCAGCACGCGCAACGAGCGCAATGAAATCCGCCGCATCGAGCGCGCACTGAATGTTCGCCTGACTCCCCGAAGTGTCGCCGCAGACCTGCCGCGAGACAGCCGCGCTTCACGCCCGCTAGAATAAGAGCGTAAAGGAACCTTTTTCCTCGAGCCTTCTCCACAATGATTTGTCCCCACCCGAAGGGGTCGCGTACCCGTATCCTGCTCAGTTCCGTCTTCGGCCCGTACGCCCGGGACGATGAATTCGGCAGCCGCGCCATCAACCCGATGGAGCTCTACCACAACCAGGTGACAAGAGCGCAGGGATCGTTTTCCTTGCGCCGCTTCCACCGGTCGTGGGGCATCATGATGATCCAGCAGAATATCTCGGCGCCCTGCACGGTGCTGGATTTCCCGACCCGAGAGGCTTTCGCGCGCGAGCTCTCCACGAACCACTACGACGTGGTCGGCATCTCCTCGATCATTGTGAACGTGGGCAAAGCTCGCGAGATGTGTCGCATGGTACGGAAGCTCTCGCCGCATTCGACAATCGTCGTCGGCGGGCATGTCACGGCCATCCCCGGCGTGGAGCACATCCTGGACGCCGACCATATCGTGAAGGGCGACGGCATCGCATGGATGCGCCGGTATCTCGGTGAGGATGTCGATGCGCCCATCCGTCATCCCGCGCTCTCCTCCGGGTTCAACCTGCGTGTGATGGGTATCAAAGTCCCCGAGAAAACCGACAGTTCCGCCACTGTGATCGCGTCGGTGGGTTGCCCGATGGGCTGCAACTTCTGTACAACCTCGGCGTTCTTCGGCGGGAAAGGCAAAGTACTCAACTTCTATTCCACGGGTGAGGAACTGTTCCGGGTGATGGAGGAGGCTGAGACCTCGCGGAACGTGAAGTCATTCTTCATCATGGACGAGAACTTCCTGCTGCAGAAGGAACGCGCCATGGACTTGCTTGCCAGGATGAAGCAGGCCCGGAAGAGCTGGGCGCTCAACATTTTTTCCTCCGCGAATGCGATCCGGAAATACAGTTGCGAGAAGCTGGTTGAGTTGGGCGTCTCCTCGATCTGGCTCGGCCTCGAATCGCCGCGCTCGAGATACTCCAAGCTCGACGGCACCGACACGATGCGCATGGCGCGCGAGCTGCGCGGGCACGGCATCATGCTGCTCGGCTCCACGATTTTGGGTCTGGAGCACCATACCCTGGAGAACATCACCGAGGAGATCGAACACGCCATCGCGCACGAAACCGACCTGCACCAGTTCATGCTCTACACCCCCGTTCCGGGCACGCCGCTCTATCGCGACATGGCCGAACAGGGAAAACTGCTTGACGTCGATCTCGCGGACATTCACGGCCAGTTCGGCTTCAACTTCCAGCATGCGGCGATCTCACGGGAGGAGTCCAAGCGGCTTCTTGACTGGGCTTTCTTGCGGGACTTCGAACGCAACGGCCCGAGCC
>JAEHDI010000338.1 GCA_016880505.1 Bryobacterales bacterium
AAAAGCTGGAGAAGAAGGAGAGCGCGCGATGTGGCGGGAGACCCACTGTATGTACACGCAGCTCTCAAGCGAAAACGGGTTGCCGGGGTTGTTTCTGTACGCCGCCGCTCTATTCTTTTGCATCCGGTCGGCGAACCGCATCTACAAGTCGACGCGCAACCGTCCGGAAACGGCCGATATCGCGGCGATGTCATACGCCATTCTGCTCTCCCTGATCGGTTTTGCCGCGACAGCGCTGTTCTCCAGCGTGGCGTATCACATGTTTTTCCCGACGCTCGCCGGCCTCAGCACGGCGTTCGCCGGGGCGGTGGAGCGAGAACTGGCGGCTCGGGGCGTGCCGAACGTCCTTCCGGCACACTCCCGGCGTTCCACGGCCGCTCCCTCGCCGGCCGGAAAGGCGACGGCACGCGCCTGACGCCATGTGCGGCATCGCCGGCTACGTGACATTTTCGCCGCCCGCGGGGCCGGACAGCGTGCTCCGGCGGATGACCGATTCGATACACCACCGCGGTCCGGACGGAGACGGCTACTTCAGCGACGAGTTCGCCTCGCTGGGACACCGGCGGCTGAGCATCATCGATCTGGCCACCGGCGCCCAGCCGATGACGAATGAATCCGGGAACTTGCAGATCGTCTACAACGGCGAGATTTTCAACCACGCGGACATCCGCAAGGAACTCGAACGCTCTGGACACCTGTACAGAAGCCGCTCCGACACGGAGACGATCCTCCACGCATACGAAGAGTGGGGGCCGGAGTGCGTCGACAGGTTCCGGGGGATGTTCGCGTTTGCGATCTGGAACCGCACGACGCGGACGCTGTTCTGCGCGCGCGACCGTCTTGGCATCAAACCTTTCTACTATTTCTGGAACGGCCGTCTGTTTGTCTTCGCCTCTGAGATCAAGGCGTTGCTGGAACATCCAGCCATTTCTCCGGAGTTTGACGAATCGCTTCTTTCAGAGCACCTGGCATTCGGATATTCGAGCGGCGAGCGGACGCTGTTTGCGGGCATCCGCAAGCTGATGCCGGGACACCGGTTGCGGCTGAACGCGGAGGGGCTGGCGATCGACCGCTACTGGGATGTACCGTGCGCCGGAACGAGCGTGAAGCGGGACGACGGCGAATGGATCGCCGAGTGCCGCCGCCGGCTCGAAGAGACGGTTCGGATGCGGCTGATGAGCGACGTGCCGCTCGGCATGTTCCTCAGCGGTGGAGTGGATTCGAGCGCCATCGCGGCACTGATGGCGCGCATGGTGTCCGGACGCGTCAAGACCTATGCAGTCGGCTACCGCGAAGAGGCGTTCAGCGAGCTCGGCTATGCACGCCAGGTTGCGCGCCGGATCGGCACCGAGCACCGGGACGTCGTTGTCTCGATGGAAGACTTCTTCAACGCCCTACCGAAGCTTGTCTGGCACGAGGACGAGCCGATCACCTGGCCGTCGAGCGTGTCCCTGCATTTTCTGTCCCGGCTCGCTTCGGAAGAGGTCAAGGTGGTGCTGACCGGGGAGGGCAGCGACGAGATGTTCGCTGGGTATTCCCGCTACCGGTTCTATCTGCTCAACAGGAGCTTGATGGGCTTCTACCGGCTCTTGCCCGCGCGGTTGCGGCGCCTCGTGGCTTCCTCGATTGCGGGCTCGCGTTTCCTTTCGGCCGCCCAGCGCCGGAAGCTCCAGCATTCGTTCCTCGGGCGCGGCGAGAGCACCGAGTCGCTCTACCTGGACAATTTCTACTCGGCGTTCCCGCAGGCGGAAC
>JAEHDI010000339.1 GCA_016880505.1 Bryobacterales bacterium
GCGCAGACGGAGCTCAAGGCCAAGGTGGAAGGGCTGAAGAAGGAAGTCGCGGATCTGAAACAGGACGGCATCAACGCCGGCTCAGACGACATTGCCGAGGTTGCCTGGAATCTCCCGACGGTCGTCCTGCGCTATCCGGGCAACATCCCCGGCATGATCGGCCACCACTGGTCGAGCGGGATCGCGATGGCGACACCGATTGCGCATAAGGGGGCCGTCGCCGGAGCGAAGGCGCAGGCGATGACGGCGCTCGACCTGCTGCTCAACCCGGATCTGCTCAAGGCCGCCCGCGAGTATTTCGCCGAGCAAACGAAGGAAACAAAGTGGCAGCCGCTCATTCCGGAAGGCACCAAGCCGCCCATCGAGCTGAACCGCGACAAGATGGAGAAGTTCGCGCCGGAGCTTAAGAAACTGCGCTACGACCCTTCGAAGTACAAGACCTACATGGAGCAGCTCGGCATCGAGTACCCGACGGTTCGCTGATCTGAGCCCGGGCTAGAGCACGGGGGCCGACGACGCCGAGACCGGCTCGGGCATCGCGCCGGCCGCGGGCCGGCTTAGCCGAAGAATCGCCAGCGCGCCGAGGTACAGGGCGCCGCCGAACAGCAGCGTCTCCCGCAGACCAAGGTGGATCGCCAGGAAGATCGCGCTCACTGAGCCGAGAACGCTGGCTGCCGCGTTGAGGGCCCACGCCCAGCGCACCGACGGCTTGTGGCGCAGTTCGAGCATCGACAAACCGGTCGGGAAGGGCATCCCCATGAGGAAGGCGGTGGGCGTGAGCATTAGAACCGTGACGAAGACCTTCAACCACAGCGGCCAGCCTACCCCGGACTGTGTCACCACGGAAGCTGTCGGCGCCAGCAGCAACACCGAGACGGCTACCAGCACGAGTACGCCGCTTAGCCGCGCCTCGGAGAGCCCGGCGATCCGCCGGCTCCAGTAACTGCCGCAGCCGCTGGCGATCAACATCGAAAAGATGATGACGGTGAGCGCGTAGGTCGGGTGTCCTAAGAACAGAACGAAGCGCTGGATGAGGGCAACCTCGATCAGGATGTAGCCGGCGCCGATCAGCAGGAAGTAGATCAGGAAGGTCCGCACGTTGCGCTCCTGAGGCAGACGCGCGCCGAGCACTAGAGGCGGGAGCGCCAGCATCACCGCGGTCGCCACCAGGCTCACCGCCAGCAGCCCAAACATCACCGGCACGGCCATGTTGATCTGGAAATCCGCCCGCGAGGTTTCCGGCGAATCTCCCAGCGCAAAGTACTTGAGGAAACTCCAGATGTCGCGGGACTGCACGGTGTAGAAGAAGAACGGCCGGTTGTCGTCCACGGTGCTGATGTCGTACGGGTAAGCGCGCTCGAAGGCGCGCGGATCCCGCGCATGGAGCAACTCCGCAAAAGGATTGGATGCGTCTCGGTCCGGGAAATAGACGGGATGGATGCGCGTTCCGGCAATGCCCTCGCGGAGGCGAGCGAGATCCGCGGACGTGAGCGGCTTCCTGGCGACGAGTACGGTGTCGAGCGCGCCCCACCCGCCCGACTCTTCGAGGCTGCCTTCCCGCAGCACGATGATGTGCCGCCAGGCTTCGCGTTCGCCGAGGCTCGCCAGCGCCGTCCGAGCGAGCGAAAGCAGCCGGAGGGATTCACGCGGCGGATCGAGGCCCCAGCGGGTGAAGGCGACGATCCCGTCGGCGGTCAGATGGCTCAGATAGTCGCGGAAGGCGTTGCTCGTATATAGGCTGTTTTCCGAGAGTGCATAGGCGCCGGCCGCGGTGGACGCCCATGTATCGACCAGCGTCGCCTGTATGACCTGGTACTTTTCGGTACTGCGACGCAGAAAGCTGCGCCCGTCTTCCACCGCGATGCGCACCTCGGGCCGCGAATACAGGTTCCGGCTGTACTGTGGGAAGCGCTCCTGCATCACCGTGCGGGCGATGATCGGATTGATCTCCACGCCGGTGATGTCGCGGCTGCCGGAAGCAAGCGCGCGGGCCACGTCATAGCCGCCGCCCGGTCCGATGATCAGCGTTTTCGCGCCCGGACGAAGAACGTAGGGCATCCCGGGGCTCTGTCCGAGGAGGTCCTTGCGGTCCCGCTCGGTCAGGTTGTCGAAATCGTAGCCGGCGATGGCGGTGGCCGCATCCGCGTCGATGATAATGCTCGGCGAGCCGGACTGCTTGTCAGGGGCGACGGCGATGCGGGAGAAGCTGTTCCACCGGACGAACTCCTCGTTACGGAGCTCCTGGCCCTTGGCATACTTCACATCGATCAGCCGGGAACGCGCGTTGTAGCCGAGCAGGACCAGCAGGGCGAGGGCCAGCGCCACGCTCAAGGCCCGCCCCTTCACCTTTCCCGCGAGGCTGTACCAGATGGCCGCGGAGGCCGCGTAGATGGCCGCCGTGGCGATCACCGTGTTCGGTCCGCCGAAGCTGTTCAGGAGCGGAATCAGCAGCAGGCATCCCAACCCGGCGCCGAGAAGGTCATAGAAATAGACGCGGTCCACCCGCTCCATGGTCTCGGCGATCACCAGCGAGATCACCGTTCCGGCCAGGAAAAACGGCAGTGTACTCGGAAAATAGACCGCGGCGAGCGCCCAGAAGCTCAGTTTTTGTCGTATCGAGAGGGAGAAGACCAGCGCCAGCAAGACCAGCACGCCGTTCGCCGCCGCAATGGCCCCGAGCTTGGAATACAGATTGCCCCGCCAGCCTGACACCGCATACGAGAACACGCCACCCGCGCCCAAGCCGAACAGTGCGATCGAAATGGCCAGGAAGGCGAAGTGGTAGTGAAACACCACCGAGAAGATGCGGGTCAGCGAGAGTTCCAGCAGCAGTGTCGCCAGGGTGGTGAGGATGACGCCGATGTAAAGATACGGCCAGCGGAACCGGTGCGTCTTCGACGGTGAAGAAATGAGGGCCAATTTCTTATGGTAAGCCACTGGGGGAGCGCACGAAACCGGCCGCCGGAGCCACGTCGCGCGTCTCGGGAACCGGCGGCCAGCCTTCTTCCCCTGCAATTTGAGACGTGGCTGGCTGCGGTTTTGTTGCGACCAAGGCGGTGGTCCGGCTATACGAAAATGCGCTGGATGATTACGAGCACCAGACCGAACAGCAGCGCCGTGATACCGGCTGGACCCGCCAGGAACGCGACGGCCAGTGGCGAACGGTTCAACCGGCGGAGCATGTCACATGGAGGCGGAGAAGACAAACGGCTTGCCGTGGGACAGTTCCTGGGACCGCACGTCGGGGGCCTTCATGCGCAGCGACGCCCGAAACTGCCGGGGATCGACCGCGTTGTCGGCGAACATGTCGTAGTGACACGGGATCGCCGCCTTTGGTTTGATCTGCCGGGCCAGGTCGGCGGCCTCGAAGTGAGAGAGATTGTTGAACCCGCCGTTGATGCAGGTGATCAACAGGTCGGGGGAGTGCTTCGCCGCCGAGGCGAGCAGGTCCGAGTAGTCCGTGTCGCCGGTTACGTAGACCCTGGGTCCGTTGGCGAACTCAAAGACGAATCCCATGTGGTTCAGGTCGGAGGTGTCCGTGGGCAGCGCGAACGTCCCGTGGATCTTCAAGTCTCGATACGCGATCTCGCAATCCGGCCAGGCGAGCGCGATCCGGCCGCTCTCGACGCCTTCGGTGCGGTACACAGCGCAGCTTGGGGGCGGGCCTACGAACTGCGCGGCGTCCTTGTTGCGCAGCCCGCGGATGGTCTCGGGGTCCGTGTGGTCCTGGTGGTTGTGGGTGCAGGTAAACACATCGACCTGCACTTCCTCCGGAGGGATCAGGACCGGCACCCGCCGCGACAGGTCGAAGTCCGGGTACACACCGGCGCAACTGTCGGTCAGGTAGAGGTCGACGCTGGCAAGGGTCCCCTCGGGCGACTTGAAGATGTACCCGTTCTGGCCGAGCCACCAGATTCCTACCGAGTTTTTCGGGACCGGGAACTCCCGGATTTCGCGCATCAGGGACATGACCGCTCCTCCACTCACATGATCGCCGTCGGCGGCGCGGGCTCGTCGGGCCGGCCGGCGTTGGCGAGCGGCACGCGCACCATGAGCAACACGAGCAGCAGCAGGACCGCGAAGCCCGCCAGGATCGAAGGCTCCTTGAAGATCTCGGGCAGCGGCCACTCGAAGAAGCGGAATGTCGCCACCACGAGGCCCATCAGCGCTTCGCCGGCGATCAGGCCCGAGGCGGTGAGCACTCCCGCGTTCTCCACCCGCGCCTTCTGGGCGTAGTTGTAGCCCCTCCGGTCGCGCACCGTGTCGGTGATCCAGCGGACGACGCCGCCGAGGAAAATCGCGAAGGTCGTTTCCAGCGGCAGGTACATGCCGACGGCGAACAGCATCGGGCTGCGTACCTGCACCATGATCAACGCGAAGCCCATCATGATGCCGACCACCACCAACGGCCAAGGCATGTCACCGCCTACGATCCCCAGTGAGAGCGACGCCATCAGTCCCGCCTGCGGCGCCGACAATTCTTTGTCGCCGAAACCGACGCCGCCCGCGTTGATGTTGCCCTGATGCAGCACCAGCAACGGGAAGTACAGCAGCGCGCTCGCGACGAAGATGCCCATGAAGTCGCCGATCTGCATGCTGCGGGGCGTACCGCCGAGAATGTGGCCGACCTTGAGGTCCTGCAGCATCTCGCCGGCGACCGCCGAGGACACACAGACGACCGCCGCCACACCGAGCACGGCCGCGACGCCGCTCATTCCGGAGACTCCGATCGTTACCATCAGCAGCGCGGAAACGATGAGCGTCGAAAGCGTCAACCCGGAGATCGGGTTGTTGGACGACCCGATCATGCCGACGAGATTCCCGGACACCGCGGCAAAGAAGAAGCCGAGGACGAGCATCACGATCGCCGCCACCGTTCCACCCGCGAGCGTGCCCGAGAAGTAGAAGTACAGCGCCACCATGCAGACCAGCGTTACCGCCAGCCCCGCGAACACTGTCTTGGCGCCAAGATCGCGCTCCGTGCGGTTTGCCGCCTCGGCTTGCGCTCCGGCTTTTTTGAGATCGGCGACTGCGCGTTTCATGCCAAGCGCCAGGCTCTTGCGCATCCGGAAGAGCGTGAAGCAGGCGCCGACGAGCATGCCGCCGACGGCAATCGGGCGGACGATGAAGCGCCAGATCGCGTTGGCAAGTCCGGACCACGATTCGACAGCCGCGCCGGGCGGCAGCGTTTCTTTCAGTTGCGGTCCGAGGAAGTAGATGAACAGGGGAACGAGCAATCCCCACGCGATCACACCGCCCGAGAAATTCAGCGCCGCCAGTCTCGGTCCGATGATGTATCCCACGCCGAGATA
>JAEHDI010000340.1 GCA_016880505.1 Bryobacterales bacterium
GCCCGCGCGGATCAGCGCAGCCAGGGGCGTGGCGCCTCCGGTGTGGACCGTGACGGGGCCGGCGACTACGACCACCTTCTGTTTCTGCTCCACGGTGTGACGGATGAGGGCGGCGGTCTGACGCACCGCCGTCTCCACCTGGCGCTCGGAAGAGATGCCGTTGGTCATGAAGGCGAACGAGAGCCGGTCACGTTCCTTGGACTCAGGGAGCACACGGATGCCGCGCATCCCGCAAACGACCTGGTCGCCGGCCTGAATGTCGCGCAGGCGCCGGCAGAACGCCCGGCCGTCCTTGACGACGATCAGCGCGTCCATGCGCTGTTCTTCGACCGGGACCCATTCCTGATTGAGGCGGACCAGCGTGCGGTGGTTCGTGGTCGAGTAGAAGTCCTCGGGTGCGCAACGATCGCGCTCGATGACGCGGAGCAGCGCATCGCCGGACTCAGCGGGGGAACAGCCCAGGTCCATCAGTTGGGCGAGGAGGCGATCCATCGCTTCGCGCGTGGGAGCTTCGATTCTCAAGCGGAGGAACGAGGGGTCTTCGTTGGTGCGCCCGATACGAAACTGGTCGACTTCAAAGCGGCCGTCGCACTCGACGACCTTGTCGAAGATCTCCTCCATCACGTGGGAGTCGATCAGGTGCCCCTGGGCTTCCACGACCTCCTGGAAGGGAAATACAGTGCCGGAACTCATTGGGATCGAATACCAGTCTAGCGAATCTCACTCAAAGGCCGCGCCAATTTTCTCCTCGCAGCGGAGACTGCGTTTCCGGCAGTGTCATACCGACGGCTGCGAGAAATCCAGTACATCCAGCACAGCTGTTTCCACGCGTTGGAGAAGGGGCTTCCCGATGCGGGTTAGAGGTCCCTCGACGAGCCGCAGATTGTCGATCGCCCTGAGTTGATCGATCAGCAGGTCCGATTCACGATGAAGCCTGCCAGACGGTGAAAGCCGCACTCGGAGAGGTTCTGCATCGTCTACCAACTGGGTTGTGAGCGGAATGACTAGCGTCGATGGATGTCCAGCATCAAGCAACGCCTGAGCCTGGATCACTAGGACGGGCCGGGTCTTCCCGGGCTCCGTACCTTTCCCTGGATTCAGGTCGGCCAGCCAAATCTCGCCGCGCCTAAGCATCAGGCTCCCGCTCGATTGCTGCAAACTCTGCGTTGACCTTCAAGCTTTCGGCGCGAACCCTTCTGGACACATCGGCCAGGCGCTTCGCCCGGAGCTCCTTGTTGACACGGTGGTTCATCCGATCGAGAGCCGTTCGGACGTAAGCCGCTCTGGTCATGCGGAGTTCCATGGCGCACTTCCCGCTCCTCTCAAGCAGGTCTTCCGATAGTTTCAGAGAAATACTCTTCATGGGATATATTCCTAGTATATCATCTTGAGATATCTCAGGCTGCCACGGCGCGGAGAGAGCGCGTGTCATCCCTTTCGCGCTTCTGCCGCACGCTTCTCGTAGATCGCCTTGCCGCGCTGGAACGCTTCGATCGAGGCTTCCTGATCCGCGGGACGCGCAAACTTCGCCTCGGTTTTGAGCCAATGGATCGAATTGTCGAGGTAGCGGATGTAGTATTGCGCGTCGTCCCAGTTCCGGATGGGCTCACCGTTGCGGATTACGTAGACCGGCGAGGTGTGGGCGAAGACCGTCTCGGGACGCCGGTGACCGTAATAGTTGCTGACCAGCGTGCCTTCGTCGACGTGCACCTTCGAGAACGGAATGCCGCGCTTGCGGTAGGGGTCCAGGTCCTCGAGCACGCGGGCGGCAAGCCAGCAGCTCTTCGAGAACGGATGCTCGAGCTGGATCTCCGCTCTATTTCTCGATCCGCCCGGCTTCGCCTGGGCAATCACCTGTCCGTTCGAGACGATTTCCAGATGGGTGTACGGGATCTGCGACTCCGCTGTCGCGTGTATCCGAAGCGCCTTGTCCTTACGTGAGCTGAGCTGCAGCGTGGAACCGGGCTCGCGTCCGTTCACGCTGAGGGACAGAATCGGGCTGTTGGTGACGAAAGTGCGACCGGCCTTCAGGGCCGCAATCCAGTTCTCGTAAGTGAAGTCGCCGTCGATTCGAGCGAAGACGCGATTCGCACCAACGGTAACAAACGTGGTCATTTTGTCGGTGCCCGCCGTCGGGGTGAGGCGAAAACCGCAGTTCAAATAGCGGTACCAGAGCCGCAGACCGTGGTTGGATTCGAGTTCCGGCACGAGGTTCTTCATGAAGATCGGGAAGTCGCGGGGATCGAGAACCGACAGGACCTCGAGGCCGTCCAGCTTCTCCATGGCCACGTCGAGCGGGTTCTCCACACCAGGCCAGCTCGGGAAGTGGGCCCACGTGACATAGCCGCCCTGCGCGTGAGCTTTGTCGCAAACATCGAGGTGGAGGGGATAGTGATAGGGTTGAACCGTTTTCACGGGCTCGATTAACTTCTTCAGGTTGAGCAAGCACATGTGGCCGAGCTCGTGGTTGCGGAATTCCTGCGTCACGTAGACGATGTGGCGACCGCTGGAATTGCCGTTGGGCTTGCCCTCGAACTGATCCACATCGGGGGTGAAATCCCCGGTGAGGATATTGGCGACGTTAAGATCCTCGGCATCCATTTCCAAGCGGCAGGTTTTCGGCGAGACATAGTGGATGTGGACATCGCCGCTATACCAGCCGCGGCGGGCGAGCTCGGACCAGCGCGAAAGGCCGATCGTTAAGCCGCCATCCGTGAGTTTCCTCGCGTCGATTTCCCCTTCCGCAATCCCGTACTCGTAGCCCTTGATGACCTGGTACTTGAGCGGCAGCATTCGGGGGTCGACTTCGAAGTCGCCGTTCACGTAAGCGAAGCGACGCGTCTGAAAGCGCACGTCGCCTTCATGGGTGTTCTCGCCGAGTTCCTCTGGATGGCCGGCCGGCACGACTTCCCTGCCATGCGAATCAAGCAGCCTGACGCGCGCGACTAGCGGCTGTCCCGACCGAGCGTCCACCACACGGCATCGGACCGGACCGCCCTGTGCCGCCCACGCTCCCGAGACTGCCAGTCCCGCTCCGGCCGCGGTGATGTTTCGCACGAAACGGCGTCTGTCTTCCTGCATTGAAATCCCCCTTTAGGGCTACGAAACGTTCATTATGTCAACGCTTTGGTTTAATGGGAAACATGAAGCGCCCCCCTTTAGCCGTGTTACTGCTGTCCTTTGCCCTGCTGCTGTGCTCGCCGACGGCGGGCAGAGCGGAGAAGAGTCCGTTCGCAAACGTCTCGAAACGAGTTTTCGCTGACCTGCTGAAGATCCCGATCGAGCCGCCGGAGGTCAACGCGACTGTTCACGGCACGAAGGAGGAGGAGGGTCTCGTCATCGAGAACGTGGCGTGGCGTGCGCTCGATAACGACACCGCGCCGGTCTTTGTCGTCCGGCCTGCGAAGACGAACGGTCGGCTGCCGGCGATCATCTGCCTGCACGGAAGCTCCACAAACGGCGAGGTGAACATAGCACCGAAGTTCGGCTTCTCGGAGTGGACTCGTTACGGGACCGACCGGAAGACCACAACACTGTTCGGCTGGGCGCGCGAGCTTTCCCGGCACGGGTACCTTACCCTTTCGCTGACGCAGCGCGGGCTGGACAACCGCGGACCGGACACAGAAGCCCGCAACAAGGCGGCGCTTGTCCACGGGCGCAACGTGATGGGCGAGATTATCCAGGAGATCCGGCAGGCGGTGACCTATTTGGAGCGGCGACCGGATGTGGACCCGCGGAAGATCGGCATGACGGGCATGTCGTTCGGCGGCATCACGACCTTTTACACGTGGTTGGTGGACGACCGCATCGCGGTGGCGGCGCCAATTTGCGGTGGCATCGGTTCCGTCCAGACGTTTCTCGAAAAAGGTGCTCGGAGCTACCACGGGATCTACTGGTGGGTGCCTGACATGCTGACTAAGGGAGACCAAGGCGACTTTGCCGCCGCACAGGCGCCGCGTCCGCTGATGCTCTGGGCCCCGCTCGACGACATCGGCATGCCGAAAGAAGGCGTCGACGAGTTTCTGAAAGTGGTGGAGCCGGCGTACGCACAGGCCGGGGCCAAGACAAACCTTGTCGTCCACCGGCAGCCCGGCCAGCACGAGTTCACGATGGAAGCCTTCGCGGCAATAAAGGCTTTTTTCGACCGCCACCTTCGGTGATCGGTGGAGAGCCGCGCCGAACTGCCAGCATCATGAATTGTGGTACAAACCGTTAAGGAGGCGTCATCATGCCGGAGTCAAACGATCATTCGATGACCAGAAGGAATTTCCTCGCCACGAGTGGGACCGCGTTAGCGGCGGCCGCCAGCCCGTTTGCCACGGGCATCGCGGGAGCTCAGAGCAAGAAGCTGAAGGTTGCAACCGTCGGTACGGGTAGCCGGGGGACATTGACCTGGGGCATCCCGGTGGTCAAGGGCTACAGCGACGTCGTCGAGTTCGTCGGATTGTGCGATATCAACTCCAAGCGGGTGAAGGTCGCTCAAGGGATGATGGGCATCAGCGCGCCTACCTTCACGGACTTCGACGAAATGGTCAAGAAGACCCGGCCGGATGCCGTGATCATTACCACCGTCGACGGCACGCACTGGCGCTACATTGTCCGCGCGCTCGAACTCGGCTGTGACGCCATCTCGGAGAAGCCGATGTGCACCAACGAGGAACAGTGCCAGGCCATCCTCGATGCGGCAAAGCGTACCGGGCGCAAGGTGACCGTCACGTTTAACGCCCGGCACGGCCGGGAGGATAAGCGCGTCAAACAGCTCCTGATGGAAAAGGCCGTCGGCGATGTCGTCTCGGTGGACTTCCACGAGTATCTCGACACCTCCCACGGCGCCGACTACTTCCGCCGCTGGCATTATCTGAAAGAGAACTCCGGCACCCTGCTCGTCCATAAGGCGTCGCACCATTTCGACCAGGCCAACTGGTGGCTCAACTCCACCCCGACGGAGGTCTCCGCCTACGGTGAGCTGAAGGTCTACGGGCGCAACGGGACGTTCCGGAGCACGCATTGCCGGGTGTGCCCCTTCAAGCAGCAGTGCAAGTTCTACTGGGACATCACCAAGAGCGAGCGCATGAAGGAGATGTACACGGACTGCGAATCCGAGGACGGCTATTTGCGCGACGCCTGCCTGTTCCGTGAGAACTGCAACATCTACGACACGATGTCGGTGCGGGTAAAGTACGAGAACGACGTGATGCTCACGTACACCGCGAATACGTACCAGCCGTTCGAAGGACAGGCAATCGCGTTCAATGGCACGAAGGGACGTCTCGACGCCAATCATTTCGGAGGGGGCGGCTACTCGCAGGGTGAAGTCCGACTGACTAGGGCGTTTGGCAAGTCCGAGGTGATTCGCGACTTCGAGGAGCGCCGTGAGGGCGGCCACGGTGGCTCCGATACGTCGATCCAGGACCTGGTCTTCCGCGGAAAGCCCGACCCCGATCCGCTGGGCCTGCGGGCAGACCTGCGGGCCGGCGCCTTCGGCAGCCTCATCGGAATTGCCGCCTACCACAGCATCGAGCGCGGCGGCGAGACGGTGAAGATCTCCGACCTCGTGAAACTGTAGGGTTTCACTCCGGGTGCTGAAAAAGCTCGCTGTAGCTTCCGCTCCCTTCGGTCGCGGCTCGGTAACAGCATGCGAACGTTAGCAAGCGGCTCAGTTCTCGTCATGCTGGCCGTAGCCGGTTCCTGCGTGGCTGCGACGAGGGAACGGCCGCGGCCTCCAGCGCCCGCTCCGGAGGTGGAGGTCACGCTCCAGGCGCGCCTTGCCGCGCCGGGCCGCGAGACTGTGAGTTTCGGTGTTCCGCTGCCGCCTGGGTTTCTGAAGGACGCACGGTTTGTCCGCCTCCTCGACGCGCGCAGCCGCGAGATCCCTGCCTCTGTTCGCCCGCTCGAACCGTGGCGGATCGATGGGAAAGACGGCTCGATCCGTTCCGTTCTCGTCCAGTTCACAGCCGACTTTTCCAGAGGCGGGGCGCAGAGCGTCAAAGTCGTGTTCGGAAGGAAACGGCGGAAGGACGGCGCGCGATTCGTACCGATCGCAGGGACGCTTCGTGACCCTGATGGTCTGGACGGCCCTCGCGTGCTCGCCGTGTTACCCGCGAAATGGCTCTGCGATTCGTGGATCGCCGGGCCACAGGTTCCTGCTTCGGAGTCCGGGCCGTACGCCGCCTACGACGAGTTTGTGGAGCGCAGTTTTCCGGGGGCGCTCCAGTACAAAGACAGCAAGGTTTACGACCACTGGCTGTTCGACCGCACGGCCTGTTGGTACAAGATGTACGTCCGAACGGGAGATCCGAAGTATCTGGAAGCCGCCTATCATGCCGCTCACTTCGTTCGCCTACACACGAAGATGGGCGGTCCGAACGCCGGCATCTTTACGTTGAAGGGCGTCGATCTGAAGTACGTCTACCCCCGCGCGATGCACCTGCACTACCTGCTGACCGGCGATGAGCGCATGCTCGAAGCCGGCCGCATCATGGCCAGATTCTGCGTGGACAACTGGGACCCGAAATACGTTACGGACCGGAGGTTTTGGACGCCGAGGCACGAGGGATACGGCCTGCTCGGGGTCCTGCACGGTTGGGAACTGACCGGCGATCCGGCGTATTGGCGGAAAGCACGGGAATACGCGGACGCGCTCTACGACCATCAGCGGCAACCTCCGGACGGTCTTCAACCGGACGGTTCGTGGCGGCAGAACTGGCAAACGTACGCCTCTGAGGAGGCCCTTTTCCGGTCGGGCACGTCGGCGTGGATGACGGCTATCCTGCTCGATCCGCTGTTTCATTATTGGACGCTTAGCGGAGATCCCCGCGTGCCCGAGATGGTCAGCGCGTGGTGCGATTTTCTAGACCGGCGCGGGCTCGTGCCCGACGGCTCGGAAGCGTACTACGTCATCAACGCAATCCCCGCTCCAGGCGAGCCGCCCGGGCGCCGCGGCCACGACATGTTCCTGCACAACACGGAAATGGCGTACATGTTCGCGATGGGCATCTACTTCAGCGACGATCCAGAACGCGCCGAGGCATGGCGCCGCCGCTTTGACGCACTGTTTCCCTCGGCCCTGAAGCAGGACATAAACCGGACTGTTCGCGCTTACAACTGGGCGTTTCAGGCATCGAGCCAAATGGTTTACTTTCTAAAGAGTCGCTGAAACCAGGAGGTTCACCGATGCGCACATGGTGTCTAGTTCTGGCTGGCGCGGCCTGCGCCGCCGCGTTGTCAGCCCAACCCCAGCAGAAGCCTCTCCGCGAGCACCCCGACGTCGCCGGCGCAGTCAGGCTTTACGAAAGCTGGGTGACCGAACAGATGACGTATCGGGGACTGCCGGGTGTCGCCGTCGGCGTCGTCCACGATCAGCAGGTGATCTGGTCACGCGGGTTTGGCTATGCGGATGTCGCGGCGAAGACTCCAGTTACGCCGGCGACAATTTTCCGCATGGCGTCGCACACAAAGATGTTTACCGCGATCGCCATTCTTCAGTTGCGCGACGCGGGCAAACTTCGCCTGGACGACCCCGTCTCGAAGCACCTCGCCTGGTTTCACATCAAGCCAGCCTCGGAGGACGATCCGCCCGTCACGATTGAGGAACTGCTGACACACAACTCGGGTCTCCCGCGGGAGGCGACCTCGCCGTATTGGGCGACGTTCGAGTTTCCGACAGAGGAGCAGATCCGGCAGACGGTCAACTCGCAGCAGGCCACGTACCCGCCCCAGGCGATCTGGAAGTACTCGAACCTGGCGTTCTCGCTGGCCGGCTTCGTCGTCGAGGCAGTTTCGGGTGAGAAGTACGCCGATTACGTCGATCGGCACATTCTGAGGCCGCTCGGGATGACAAACAGCAGCATCGAAGTGCCCTCGGAGCGGATGAGCCGGCTGGCCAAGGGGTACGGCAGGCGGATGCCGGACGGATCGCGGAAGACGATGCCCTTTTCCGACACGCGCGGAGTGGGCCCGGCTGCGGGTCTCTCGTCGACGCTTGAGGACATGCTGAAGTACGCTTCACTCCAGTTCCGAACGGGCAAGGCTGGGGGCTCGCAGATTTTGAGTGGGGCAACGCTTCGCGAGATGCACCGGCCACGGGTACTACGGCCGAAATGGGTGGGCGCGTGGGGTCTGGGCTTTTCCGTTCAGCGGCAGGACGACAAGATCATGGTGGGCCACGGCGGGTCGCTCGCCGGTTACAAGACGCACACACTGGTGAACCCTGACGACAAGGTCGGCGTGGTAGTGCTGTCCAACGGCGACGACGCGCGTCCCGAACAGTTCGCCCAACGCGCGATGAAGATTATCGGCGACGCGATTACGAAAGCGGCGAAACCGCCCGAGAAAGAGAAGACCTGGGACCCGAAATGGAGCAAGTACTCCGGGCTGTACCGCACGATCTGGAGCGACACGGCGGTCGTCGAGATGAACCGCGAACTCGTCATCATTGATCCCCTGACCGACGACCCGCAGGAAGGGTTGTTGCGGCTTGTCCCGCAGGAAGGCGGCGTGTTCAAGCTCGAAGGTCCGGCTGGGTTCGGCGCGGCGGGCGAGACTGTACGCTTTGAGGAAGACTCGCAGGGTCGAGTCGTGAGGATGTTTGTGGGCGAACTGCCGGCGGAGCGTGTCGAGAAGTAGACGAGGCCATTAATCCTCGACTGTGATCTTGCCGAGCGAGTACCAACCGTCCGGCTTACCGCCGGCGATCGCCAGCCTGATCTTCGGCTGCCGGGTGGTCGGATCGAGCATCGCAATGTCGAGATCGTACTCACCGGGCGGTGTCTTCTCCGCGCGGAGGAACACAGCGGCGTCGTAAAGATTGTCGCCGGGCAGCCATCCGCGGATATCGGCTGCGGTAACCAGCACGTGTTCGCGATCCGCGTTCTTCAGCCGCAGCGCCAGGGGAAACTGCTTATAGCATGGGGCAACGCCCTTGTTCTCCCACCAGCTTGTGAACGCGATTCTTCCTTCCGGGCGCACGACGGCCGGATAGGTGAACTTGCGCAGCACGAAGCGGTAGCCCATCTTCTTCAGCCAACGGTTCACCGCCGGCTGCCACTCCTCGGGAACGGGCGACGATTTCCCGTTGAACGAGGAGATGTGCCACTTGAGCGACTGATCGATGATATAGTCCACGTTCCAGCCGCTTTTCTTCCAGTGATTCATGACCCAGCACGCCTCGAAGCTGACCGGCGCTTTCTTCCAGGCGTTCTCCATGCCGAAGTTGATGATCCCTTGCGGGTAGTAGTCGAACATGTGGCTCCAGGTGGGACTGAAACCTCCCATGTCGCCAAGGCAGTCGACACGCCAGCCGACGGGCCGCCTGGAGATGCCGTACTTGTTGGTCTCCTCGTCGGTCAGCAGCATCACCAGGGGAGTCTTGTGGAACGTCTCGAGATAGCAGTCTACGAGCGCCTCTCGTCTCGGCTGGCTGAGGGCGGCGGAGCCCGCGCCCTCGCCCCATGCGCCGACGATCGAGATGTCGATGCTGTCGAGGTCCGGGTGACCATCGTAGCGGCGGCCGATCTCCCGCACCATGCCGCCGTAGTACTGGAGGTATCGTGGATCTTCAGGGTCGGTACGCACCTTCGACTTCCCAGCCGCGAAACGGTGTCCCGCAGTACTCGAGACC
>JAEHDI010000341.1 GCA_016880505.1 Bryobacterales bacterium
CAGTGGTCAGCCTGAACAAGGTCCACTGGAACCGTCTGAACACGTATCGAGTCTGGAAGCCGCTCGGGCTTCTCGTGGTGGCAGGACTGACGCCGCCGGACTGGGAGGTGACACTGATCGACGAGAACCTGAGCCACGCCGACTACGGACTCCTGCCCAAACCTGATCTGGTCGGTATAACGGCCTTCACGTCCCAGGCGCCGCGGGCCTACGAAATCGCCGGAATGTACCGCGCGATGGGAGTGCCAGTGGTGATGGGAGGCATCCATGCCACTTTCTGTTGCGATGAAGCGCTGGAACATGCGGATGCGGTGGTCACGGGAGAGGCGGAATCGGTATGGGGGCAGGTTCTGGCGGATGCGCGTAGCAATGCCCTGCGCAGGGTGTATCAGGGCCGCATCAGCGCAATGGATGCAATTCCGCGCGCTCGCCACGACCTGCTCCACGGACGGTACTACTTCGGCTCGGTGCAAACCACGCGCGGCTGTCCGTTGAATTGCAGCTTTTGCAGCGTCACCGCGTTCAACGGAGGCACGTTCCGACACCGGCCCGTCGCCGATGTCATTCGAGAACTGCGGCTGATCCGGGAAAAGGTCATCCTCTTCGTGGACGACAACCTCATCGGTACCCGCCGCGACCATCTCGAACACTCCAAGGAACTCTTCCGAGCGATGATTCGTGAAGGGCTGACCCGGCCTTGGATCTGCCAGGCCACGATCAACTTCGCGGATGATGAAGAACTGCTTGATCTCGCCTCCCGTTCGAGATGCCAAGGTGTATTCATCGGGTTCGAATCCTCCACCGTGGAAGGGCTGATGTCCGTAGGCAAGAAGTTCAACCTCCAGAAGGGGAGAGACTTCCGCGAGTCGGTCCGCCGGATTCAACGTCACGGCATGTGTGTTGTGGGTTCGTTCATCATCGGGATAGATACAGACCAGCGGGGGATCGGCGAGACGATCGCTCGCGCAGCCCGGGAATACGGCATCGACGCCGCCAACGTTCTGATCCTTACTCCGCTTCCCGGAACCAAGCTCTACGCTCAAATGGAGCGCGAGGGGAGGATCCGGTCGAACGATTACCCACGGGATTGGAAGTACTACACTCTGACTTATCCGGTGGCCGACTACAGGAACCTTACTTGGGCGGAAGTGGTGGAGGAGGTAAACCGGTTCAACGATCGCTTTTACTCGTATCCGCAGATCCTTCGCCGGATGCTGCGGCTAGCCAGGAACACTCGCAGTCTCACAACGTTTCTTGTGGTCCTGGTTGCCAACCTGAGCTACCGATCCAATCACCTCCTTGACAGGCGTCTTCATGCCAGCCGGGTTCATTCTCCCGAATTGGGAGACATCTTGGCGGCGGAACCGGGTTGAGACAGTGTCCCTTCCAGAACTCCGTTCGCTCTCGCTGCCAGCCGGGCAGGGGAAGGTATCGTGTCGAGGAGACAGGTGAGACAGGCAACTCCAGTCATCCTCTTGATTGTGCTCGCCGCCGGCGGACCCGCTCACTCCCAACAGGACCGCAAGACCGCGAAGCGGCCGAGGGTCGGCCTCGTGCTGGCCGGCGGCGCCGCGGTCGGCCTGGCGCACGTCGGCGTCATACGCTGGCTGGAAGAGCACCGCATCCCGGTGGACTATGTCGCCGGAACCAGCATGGGCGGCCTAGTGGCCGGCCTGTACGCGACGGGCCGCGATGCGCGGCAGATGGCGGAATTCGTGGATGCCATCGACTGGCCTGATGCCCTCCGCATTAACACGCCTTTCCAGGATCTCTCGTTCCGCCGCAAGGAAGACCGCCGGCAATTCCCCACCGCCCTCGAATTCGGTTTGAGGGGCGGCTTCAAACTGCCTATGGGGCTTTCCCCCGGACACGGCATCGGCCTCGTCATCAGCCGCGCCACCGCGCCGTACTCAGAACTGAAGAGCTTCGATGAACTTCCCATTCCCTTCCGCTGCGTCGCCACGGACCTTGTACGAGGCCGGGAGGTGGTGTTTTCCAGCGGGTCTCTGTTTGATGCCCTGCGCGCCACCATGTCGATCCCCGGCGTGTTCGCGCCGCTCCGTTTGGGCAAGCAGGTTCTGGTCGATGGCGGCCTCCTGAATAACCTTCCCATCGATGTTGTGAGGGGGATGGGTGCGGAGGTGACCATCGCGGTCGGCCTCGAGACGTCCGATTCGGACAGCGCCTACGACAACCTGCTTACCGTCGTCAAGCGGTCGCTCGGCATCATGGTCTCCGCCAGCGAGAACCGGAACATTAAGAGCCTGGGCCAGGCCGACCTCATCCTTTTGCCCGACCTCACTGGCTTTTCGTCGGGGAGCTACGACCGCGGCAAGGAACTCGCCGATCGCGGCTACGAGGAAGCGAAGCGGAAGGCGCGTTTCCTCGAGATCCTTGCGGTGGACGAAGCGGAATGGACGGTCCTGATGGCCGACCGCAGAAGCCGCCGGCGGCCAGAGTGGATTCAGCCGAGGTTCGTGGACGTCCAAGGAATGGCGCTGGTCAAGAACCAGCATCCGGCGCACGACCTGAGCGACGAACTGGCCCAGCCTCTCGATCGCCTCAAATTCGAGGATACACTCACCGAGATCACTGGTCTCGGCCGGTACAAATCCGCGGACTACGGCTTTGTGAACAGGAATGGGCAACAGGGGATCCAGATCAGAGTCCACGAGAAATCGTACGGTCCGCCGTTCCTGAACACCGGGATCTTCATTTCCGGATCGAACTCCG
>JAEHDI010000342.1 GCA_016880505.1 Bryobacterales bacterium
CAGAACCAGTTCCGGATCCCCGCCCTCGAAGAGTTGGCCAAGCACTACGAACACCGCGAGAGGAACTACGCCATGGCACTCGAGTTCACTTCCACGGCGATCGAGTTAACTGATACGGAGGAACTTCGCCGCCGCGCCGCCCGCCTGCGCCGCCGCCTGGAAAGGCCCCGCCCCGTCCGCCTTCTCTAAGCTCGACCCCGTGGAACCCGCCAGGCGGGCTCCTACGCGAGCGAGGCAAATTCACGGAACGGACGCCCTTGGGATTCGGCAACTGCCGGGTGCGTGACGTGCCCGCGGTACGCGTTCACACCCTCACGAATCGCAGCGGAATCTTCGCAGGCCTTCTCGAGCCCCTTGTTGGCAAGCTGCAACAGATAGGGGAACGTGGCGTTGGTCAGCCCGAACGTGGATGTATGCGGCACCGCCGCCGGCATGTTCGAGACGCAATAGTGCACCACGTCGTCGACGAGATAGACCGGGTCGGTATGCGTCGTTGGCCGCGAAGTCTCCAGGCAGCCCCCCTGGTCGATCGAGACGTCCACCATCACCGCGCCGCGCTTCATCAGCGGGATCATGTCCCGCCGCACCAGCCTTGGCGCCGACGCGCCCGGAATCAGGACCGCTCCGATCACCAGGTCCGCCTGCCGGATCGTCTCGCGGATCGTCCAGATATTGGACGCCAGCGTCACCACCTGGCTGTTGTAGATATCGTCGATCTCCCGCAGCCGGTTCAGGTTCTTGTCGATGATCGTGACGTGTGCGCCCATGCCGTACGCGATCTTCGCGGCGTTGTGCCCCACGATCCCGCCGCCCAGAATCAGCACGTTGGCTGGCGCGACGCCGGGAATTCCGCCCAGCAGCACGCCCCGCCCGCCGTTCGGCGCTTCCAGATACTGCGCTCCCACCTGCACCGCCATGCGGCCCGCCACCTCGCTCATCGGCGTCAGCAGCGGAAGCGAGCCGTCGTCTTCCCGGATCGTCTCGTATGCCACCGCGCTGACACCCGCCTCAAGCAACCGGTTGGTCAGCTCCGGAAGCGGTGCGAGATGCAGATAGGTGAACAGGACCAGTCCCTTGCGAAGGTAGCCATACTCGGACGGTTGCGGTTCCTTGACCTTCACCACCAGGTCCGCGCCTGACCAGACTTGAGCCGCGGTCGGTACTACGCACGCGCCGGCCTCCTCGTATTCCCGATCGGGAATCGCGCTGCCGCGGCCGGCTCCGGCTTCAACAAGCACTTCGTGGCCCGCCTCGCGCAGCATGATCGCCCCGCTCGGCACGAGGCCCACCCTCGTTTCGTGGTCTTTCACTTCCTTGGGAACGCCGATGATCATCGAATATCCTCTGGTGGGGGCTGGGCGAGGGGTACCCGCCCGTTCTGAGATGCCAGGTCCCGTTTCGGTCCGAGGCCAAGGGCGATGATCGACAGCGAGTCTAGCTTGCCGCTGGCCTCGAGCTTCTGGTCCTGTTGGAACCGCTTCAGCGCGTCTACGCTCTCCGTGCCCCATTTCTCCGGCACGGGCGCCTGCAGGTAACCCCGGTCGATGAGCGACTGTTGGATTTCCCGATACCGCTCGGGCGTCGGCTCCTGTTGGCCGCGACGCCAGCTTGGTGAGCTCCTCCTTCGCGCGACCCGCCTTGTCCTGGCACGCTTCGACGTCTCTTTGTTGGTGACGGTTTTCGCGGTCGTGCGCCGCCGTACCGTCTTCGCCGGTGGGGTACTTTTCTTCGGCGTCACGGTCTTGTTGGAGGTGGTGCTCTTCCTCGAAGCTGGCTGCTTCGAGGCCGCTTGCTGTTTCTTCTGAACGGCCGCCACTGCAAGTCCGGCCGCCAACAGCAAAATCAAAAGAAAAGCTGCTCTGCGTAAACGCAAGTCACAGTGTAACAAAACTGAAAAAGGACCAGCTCTCATCTCCTACCGCCGGTGGATCAGCCACAGCACGAGGCTCAGCAGCAGGCTCAACAGCAGGCCCGTCGCCAGCGGGAAGTAGAACACGGAATGTTTGCCTTTGATCAGAATGTCACCCGGCAGGCGCCCGATGCGGAACGGCAGGCGCCCGCCAAAGCTGACGACCAGCCCGACCGCCATGATGACAGCCCCAATGAAAATCAGCGTTCGTCCGAAAGTCATCTCCCCATGTCTTAGCAAAACGGGCGAGGCTCGCACTTGGCAAGCCTCGCCCGTTCACAACGCCTGCGAATAGGGGACTATGTTACTGCCCGGGCGTCAGCCGGCCCGCCAGGTAAAAACTGGTCCACTCCGGCTCACCGGCGCGGCGTCCGATCGTTGGTCTCGCCCGTTTGATGTGGAAC
>JAEHDI010000343.1 GCA_016880505.1 Bryobacterales bacterium
ACACGCGGCCCTGTGCCAGCGGTTCGATCTCCTCGAACTTCCGCTTGCGCGCGTCTGCCACCTTCTGGACGAAAGTCCGATAGTTGTCGTCGATCCCATCCCGAAGCTTCTTGCGCGCGGCGTCGCTGAGCGGTTGGTAATCGGAGTCGAGATCGGCGAACCGCCCGCGGGTGAGCATTTCCTTCTGGATGCCGAGTTTGTCATAGAGGCCCCGAAGGTTCACCTTGCCGAAGACCACGCCGATCGACCCGGTGATCGTTCCTGGATATGCCACCACCGGATCGCCGGTCATGGCCATATAGTAGCCGCCCGAAGCAGCGGCGTCCGACATTGATACGACCACCGGTTTCGCCCGGCTGAGGGTATTCATCTCGCGCCAGATCTCGTCGGATGCAAACGAGCTCCCCCCCGGCGAATCGATGCGCACTACCACGGCTCGAATGGCGTCATCCTTCGACACGTCCCGCAAGAGCCGGATAAAACGCTGCGCGTAGATGCCACTCTCGCCGGACAGATCGTCCCCGCTGCCGCCTTCGATCGAACCCTCCGCAACCACCAGGGCGATGCGCCGTCCCGCGGGCCGTTCCGCAGCCACGGCACGGAGATAATCCCGACAGCCCAATTTTTTCAGATCGTCCTGCGCGAGGCGCTTTTTGAGTTCGCTGTATACCTGGTCCTCGTAAACCAGTGCATCGACCATGCCCTTCTTCAGCGCCTCTTCGGGAAGAAAGGGGCCGTCGTCGATGGCGGCCCTGATCTCGTTCGGATCTTTCCGCCTACCTTCGGCCACCGTCGAAATCAGGTGCGCGAACAGTTCATCGAGGATCGAGTTCAGCACCTCCCGTGTCTCCGGGCTCATCGACGTCCGTGTGAACATGTCGCCGAAGTCCTTGTAGCGGCCGGCGTGCTCGATCTCCACCTGAACGCCGATCTTGTCCAAGGTCTTGCGGAGATACATCACCTCTGCACGGAGACCCTTTACGTCGAGCCAGTCTTCCGGCGCCATATACACGCGATCTGCGGCGCTCGCGAGATAATACTCCCGCGTGCGCGCCGAGCGAAGGTACGCCACCAACGGTTTCCCCGACTTGCGGAAACGGGCGAGGCAGCCGCGGATTTCCTGGAGTTTCCCCCATCCGACGTTCAGCCCGCCGGGCAGCAAGACGACGGCTTTGATGCGCGGGTCGGTCTCAGCCCGGCGAAGGATTCGCCACACGTCGCTGACCGTGAGCGGTTCTTTCTCTTCGAAAAAAGGAAGCGGGATGCTCATCGGCGCCTGCTCGGGGATGTCCCCTTCCAGGTTCAGCACGAGTGTCGATCCGTCCGCAATCGCCGGAGGCCGTTCTGCCAGCCGCACAGCCGCGAAAAGCAGGATGATCAGCGCAAGTCCCGCGAGGATGACCCCGGTCAGGACGCCGATGAGGAACTTCACCATGGTCTTTCGTCCAATCTTAGGCGCCCGTCAGGATCAGGTCGACCCGGCGGCTCACATCTTTCAGGTAGGGCAGGTCGCCGCCTTCGAGTTCCACCGTCGCCGAGCCTTTGTAGCCGACTTCTGCCAGCGCCTTGTAGACTTCCTTCCAGTCGATGTCGCCCTCGCGCAGATTCACGAAGTCCGTCTTCATGTTCTTGAAGCGGAAGTCCTTGAAGTGCAGCTTGCAGATGCGCTTGTTGAGCGTGCGGATCCAGTCCTGCGGATAGCCATAGAACACCATGTTGCCGACATCCACATAGGCCCGGACCCAAGGGCTCTTGAATTCGTCGACGTAGCGCGCCATTTCGAGTGGGCTCAACAGGAACTTGTTCCAGACCTCCTCGATGCCGATGACCACCTTCATTTTCTCCGCCATCGGGATCAGCTTGCGGATCTGAGCTTGCGAGCGGGTCCACGCGTCTTTGTAGCTGGTCTGCGGGTTAACGACCGCCGGAACCAGCAGCACGGTATCCGCACCCCAGAGTTGGGCGTTCTTGAGGCTTGTCTCCATGCCCTTCATACTCTCGGCGACTACCGCCGGGTCGGCCGAGGAGAGCGGGTATTTCCAATGGGCCGAATTCATCACCGAGTGAATCCGCACTTTCGTTGCATCCGAAGCTTTCTTGAACTCCTCCGCTTTGCGCGGATCGGTTTCGGTGTTGGGCTCCATCTCTTCGAATCCGGCATCGCGGGCCATCTTGAAACGGTCCATGATGCTGAGCTTCTCCGGCAGCATGCCGAACCAGATCGCTTTCTTGATCGGCAAGCGTGCCGGAGCGGCGGAAGCCATCGTGGCCGCCGCTGTCGAACCTAGAAACGTACGCCGAGTCATCCTTATTTCTCCCTTTTCAATTCTGAAATCAGAAATCTATACTTTATGCAAACTCTACTGCAACGTCTGCGCCGACCTGCCGGATATGCCGCTTCCCTTCTTCGTACTCTTCCGCGGTCTTCAGGTGTTCCAGCATCAAAGGGGCCTCGGAAGGCAGCTTCGCAAGCTCTCGAAGGTAGGAGCGGTAATCGACCTCGCCTCTGCCCGGCACGACCTCGACGAAATGCACGTTCATCTCGACCACCCACGCCAGGTCTTTCGCGTGGCAGGAGACGATCCATGGGCCAAGCTTCCGGAAGCACTCCTCAATGAATTTTCCGCTCTGATAGAAGCGTTCCGGACTGTTGATTCCGTTGCAGACGTCCATGTGGACCGCGAACGCTTTCCGGTCGATCGCCTTGATCAGGCGAAGGTATGCATCGGGCCCATCCGGCAAGCTCCAGCCCATCATCTCGAGGGTGAATTTCGTCCGCGTCGGCTTGACTTCGTCGATGAGGCGGCGGCAGTTTTCGACCGTCGCGTCAAAGAATTCCTTGGAGAAATTGCCGGGATGCGGACCGTACCACACTTTGGGATTCATCGAACCGGCGATGTCCACGCAGCATCGTGCGCCCACGGCCTCGGCGAGCGCCAATCGCCCGGTAACGAATCGCATATTCTGTTGCCGCTTCTGGAGGTCCGGATCGAGCATGTTGACCCAGGCGCCGACTTCGGCGATAGCCACCTTTTCGGCGGCAAAGGCCTTCTCGATTTCACGGACCCTCGCCGTATCGTCAGGCTTGGCGTTCGGGCAGTATGCCGCGCTGTAACCGAGCCTCCGGTGTTCGCGGGCCATTTCCTGTGGATCGTCGGTCTTCAGGAAGATCGGGCCGCCAAGCCGAATAGGGTGTCCTGAGGCATGGAAAGGAACGGCTGCGCCGGCCATTAAGGCCAGTGCACTGCGGCGGGTCGGTCTGTAACTCACCCCCCGATTCTACATCGAAGTCAACACTCCCTCGGCACGTTGTTCCGCGCGGCCATCTCCGGCCTGTGCTGCGCGCAACTCAGATCAGATTGGGGATTTTGATGATCTTCCTCCGTATCGCGTATTGAACGAGCTGGGCTTTGTTGTGGATGTCGAGCTTACGCATCAAGTTAAACTTGTGCGCCTCCACGGTTTTGACGCTCAGGTTCAGTTGGCAGGCGACCTCCTTGACGGAATTGCCCTCGGCGAGCATCTTGAGGACTTCTTTCTCCCGTGGTGTCAGCGTTGCGAAACGCGGCAGCCGGTCGGTCGACTTGATCCGCGTCCGAAAATCATCCACCAACTGGGAGAGCATTCGCGGGCTGAGGTAGCTGCCTCCCCGCGAGATGTCCCGTATAGCGGCCACCAGTTGCGGCGCCGGGCTGTCCTTGAGCACGTAGCCGCTCGCTCCGACTTCCATACCCTCGACGAGGTAGTCCTCATCGTCGTACATGGTGAGAAACAAGACCTTCGTCTCAGGGCGGTTTCTACGGATCTGGCGGGTCGTCTCGAAGCTGCTGGGTCCCGGCATGCCGATATCCATCAATACGACGTCGGGCCGAAACTGACCAGCCCGTTCGAGCGCTTCGGTGCCATTGGCTGCCTCGCCGACGATCTCGATGTCTGACTCAGCGGCCAGCAGCGTTTTCACACCCTGGCGGAACAGCGTATGATCGTCCGCCAGCAGAATTCGAATCTTGGCCATACACTCACGCTCGATTCCTTCCGGGACAATCCGGGATTTTCGGGCCGTTCCTGTCAATTTCTGGCGTCACTGGCAATTCGATGAGCACCTGCGTCCCCTTCCTTGGCCGGCTTTGTATTTGAAACTCGCCCCTGCACAACGTCACTCGTTCCCGCATACCAGCAAGGCCATGGGATTCGCTTTTCCCAGACTTTTCTTCGACCCGGAAGCCGACGCCGTCGTCGGCCACCCGGAGCCTCAATCTTCCATCGGCATGCACCGCGGAAATGTTTACAGAGCTGGCCGAGGAGTGCCGGGCGATGTTGTTGGCGCACTCTTGGATCAGGCGATATGCCACCGCGGCGACACAGTCCGGCAGTTCCACCAGGTTGGCCGTCCTGACGCGGACCTCCATGCCGTGAAAGCGTCTCAGACGTGTCGCGATCTGCCGGAGCGCGGCCGGCAGACCAAGCTGTTCCAGAACCGCCGGGCTTAACGCCGAGATGAGGCGCCGGATCTCGCTAATCGTTCGTTCCGTAAGCGCCCGAGTCTCCGCCAATCCAGTCTTCAGGTACTCCAGGCTCTCGGGAATCAGCCGTTCGAGCAACTCCAGTTGCAGGCGGATGCAGAGCAGCGACTGGCCCGCCTCGTCGTGCAACTCCGCGCTGATTCGCCTCCTCTCCCGCTCCTCGGTCGCGACCACCGTCGCGCCCAGGGCCCGCACCTGTTCCTCCCGCGCCGCCAGGTCTTCGACGAGACGGGCCTTTTCCGCTGCCAGCAGACAGCGCTCCCCAGCCGCCGCCAGCAGGTCCTGCTCCCTGGGGAGCCACTCGTATGGCCCTGCGAAGCCGAACTGCATCACCCCCGCGACGCAGTCGCCTGCCGCCAGAGGCACCGACCAGCACGAGCGGTACCGCCCCCGCCATGCCGGGTCGAGAGCGAGCCGCTCCACCCGTCCGCAACGGCACTCCGGTACGGAGAGCTTGCCGGACCGGAGCCGTCCCGCTGGCGCCCGCAACGGCCGCGTGTCGAGCCCGTCTGTCCCCTCCACGGCCGCACGCAGAATCCAGTCGCCCGAGCCCTGATCCCGGAGGAAC
>JAEHDI010000344.1 GCA_016880505.1 Bryobacterales bacterium
GCGGGACGCTACCTCGACATCGTCGAGGCGCCGCGGTTGTCAGGCTCCTGTCCGATGATCTTCACCTGGAATGGGTGGCGCTTCGAATTCATCACCGATGTGCTGGGTGTCGCGCCGCTTGGAGCGAGATCGGGAGACGGCCGGTTCTTCGCCACCGATCACGACGAGTACGTTGAGATCCCGGGCGAATTGCTCATGCCGAAGGATGGCCGTTATGAGATCCGCATCACCGAGGAACTGAGCGAAGTCAGCTATCTCGACAAGTTGCAACTGATCGCGGTGGACCATCCCACCCAGGTCGAGGTGTACTCGAACGAGAAATGGAAGAGCCCGCCGTATCCGGAGTTCCGGTTGTTCGGCGTGGAGCGGCGCGTGTACCCGCGTGCGGCGCGCGATCACCGCGGGAGAGACGTGCTCGGCCGGATCACGAGGCGGGACCGGGTATACGCGGACACGTTCGTGCGCGACCATGCTGGCACGGCCGAGACGCACGCGATTGATCTCGACTTCAGTGGCGCGGCGCCGGTGAACCGGGCGGTGCTGGTGCTGAACGGCTGGGTGGACTGGGCGGACGGGAGCGTGTTCCTCGCGCAGTCACAGCGGGGCGGGGGAGGGCTTACACCGCCGTACCTCCAGGTGAAAGACGCAGCGGGCCAATGGCGAACGGTGATCGACGACATGGGCATGCCGTCCGGCAAGACGAAGACCGTCGCGGTCGACCTCAGCGGAAAGTTTCTGTCGCGGTCGCGAAAGGTTCGTATCGTGACGAACATGTGCGTGTATTGGGACGAGATCTTTCTAAGCGAAGACAGCGCTGCGCCACAGGTGCGATTGACGCCGCTCAACGCGAAGCGCGCCGATCTCCGTTTCCGCGGCTTCTCGAAGGTGTACGTACATCCGGAGCGAAGGCAGCCGGAGCGGTTCGAATATCATGACGTCCGGTTCGCCTCGCAGTGGAACCCGACGCCCGGTTACTACACGCGATACGGTCCGGTTGAGGAACTGGTATCCAAAGAGGACGACCGGCTGGTCGTGATGGGTTCGGGCGACGAACTGGCACTGTCGTTTGAGGCGGACGATCTGCCGCCGCTTCCGGCCGGCTGGGAACGGGATTTTCTACTGCTGGTGGATGGCTGGGCAAAGGACAGGGACGCGAACACGGCGTGGTCGCAGACGGTCGAGCCGCTGCCGTTCCACGGGATGTCGAGTTATCCGTTCGCGGAGGGTGAGAGATACCCGAGCAACACAAGGCTCGAAGAGTACCGGCGGACGTACAATACGCGGCCGGCGTTACGGCTGCTTGGGTCGCTCGCTCCGGTACGATAGCGCGGCGCTGAACTTGACCTTGTCCACGACACCGGCGCCTTCCTTGACGACGACGAGCTGATCCGCCGCCACACCGGCCACTTTCTCCACACCGCCGTTTGGCCAGCGGATCTCGAGGTCCGCGGTCTTCTCCTGGCCGAGACCGAAGTGCAGCCGGCTGTCGCTCACCGACAGGTAAGCCGATTGGGCTGTGACGGCTTTCGCGTGTTTTCGCTCGCCGTAGGCGGCGATCACCTGCGCACCGATGGCGCTGCGGTTCGACTTTACACCGATCAGTTTCACTTTCAGCCAGTGGTGGTCGCCGGTGACGTCGTTGCGGAGCAGAGTTGGCGGCTCGTTCTGGTTCATGATGAGGATGTCGAGGTCGCCGTCGTTGTCGAAGTCACCGAAGGCCACCCCGCGGCTGGAGTGAGGCGCGTTCAAACCCGGGCCCGCTTCGTCGAACAACTGCTCGAACTTTCCGTTGCCGAGATTGCGGAACAGAATACGGGGTGTGCGGTGCGGGAAGTCCGGGTGCTTGAGTCCCACCTCGGGATAGACGCTGCCGGTGACCCAGAAGATGTCGGGCGCGCCGTCGTTGTCGAGATCCTCGATGCCTGTGCCCCAGCTTACAAAGCGGGTCTCGACGCCGAGGCCCGCGCGGATGGTGACGTCTCGGTAGTTGCCCTTACCGTTGTTGCGGAACAGGGCGGGCGTGTCTTCGGTGAAGTGGGTCTTGAAAATGTCGAGGTTGCCGTCGAGGTCGAAATCGCCGACGCCGATGCCCATACCGGCCTGCTCCTGCCCGTCCTCGTTGAGGGCGACGCCGCGCTCGAGTCCCTCTTCGGTGAAGGTACCGTCGTGGTTGTTGCGGAACAGAAGGCTGGGCGTGGAATCGCCGGCGACGAAGATGTCGGGCCATCCATCATTGTCGAAGTCGGCTGCGACGGCGGTGAGTCCGAAGCTGCCCTTGATCTTGCCCACGCCGGACTTGGCGGTGACATCGGTGAAGGTGCCGTCGCCGTTGTTGTGGTACAGCATGAAGGTCTCCGGCCGCAGGCCGCGCGGGCCGCAGTTGATCAGGATTCCCTTGAAGTTGCAGTTCGGGCTGACACCGGCGGCAGGGACAGTCTTGGGGTCGAAAACGAGGTAGTTGGAGACGAAGAGGTCCAGCAGGCCGTCGCGGTCGTAATCGATCCAGGTGCAGCCCGAACCCCAGCGGGAGGAGGGTTGGAGAAGTCCGGCGTGCTTGGTTATGTCGGTGAAGGTGCCGTCGCCGTTATTGCGATACAGGACGTTTTGTCCCCAGTACGTCACGAAAACGTCCTCGAAGCCGTCGTTGTTGAAGTCGCCGATGGTGACGCCGTAGGCCC
>JAEHDI010000345.1 GCA_016880505.1 Bryobacterales bacterium
ACTCCGATTTCCCCTACGGACGGTTCAGGGGCGGTTCCTTGCCTTCCCGGCGCATGATTGAGTGGCAATATAGATCGGTGCGTTACGTTCTGAAGGTTGCGTTTGCCGCGGTTGTCGTACTTGGGATGCCGGGGTGCTTAAAACGCGATGCGGTTCCGCCGCGGACCGTCGTCGATTTGGCGGCCGGGGAGAGCACTACGGTCAATCTCATCAACGGGAAACCGGCGACGGTGGAACTTCTCGGCATCATCAGCACGCCGGACTCGGTGCGTGGTGCGGTCCGGGAAACGTCGGCGCGGCTGAAGGTGAACGGCAGGCTAATGACGATCGGATGCGGCAACTACCACGTGCCGGTGGACGCGCCCGGCGTGCGCGTCGATTGCACGGCGACGCGGGCCTATTCCACGAACTCACTGCACGACAGCTGGGCTCTCGAAAAGGACGCGCGTATCCGACTGTGGCCGGCCGGCGCTCCCCTGATCGATACCGAGAACTTCGTCTATCCCGTGCGCCAGAAGTGGTTCGCCAACGACACGCAGATGGCGAACGAGCCGACGTTCGTCAACGGCGGCGAGGAACCGGGCGAGAAGATCTACTATCATTCGGGCCTGGATTTCGGTGGCTGCGAGGGAATGACCGAGGTGGTAGCGGCGACCGCCGGCAAGGTGATCCAACTTGGCGACAAAACCCTAACAGGGTACGGGAAGTACCCGCTCGTGCCGCGTTACGAGTCGATCTACATTCTCGGCGAATACGGCTGGGTCTACCGCTACAGCCACGTCACGAAGATTGAGCCAACGGTCAGGCTGGGCGGCGAGGTGGAGAAGGGACAGCGGCTGGCTTACATCGGCAAGGAGGGCAACAGCGGCGGCTGGGCGCACCTTCACTTCGAGATTTATGCAAAGCAGCCTTCGGGCCGATGGGCCACCGAGGAAGGATTCGCCTACGTGGTGGAGACGTACATCGCGCAGTTCCGGCCTGCGCTGCTGGCGGTGGCGCGCCCGCACCGGATCGCTCACACGGGGGAGGCGGTGGCGCTGGACGCGCGCCGGTCGCTCGCGCCGGGCGGCGAGATCGCCCGAGTGCAGTGGACGTTCAGCGACGGCACGCGGGCGGAGGGGCCAATTCAGCGAAGGACGTACGAAACGCCCGGGACGTACAGCGAAGTGGCTCAGGTCGAAGACAACGACTGGAACGCCAGTTACGACTTCACGGTGGTACAGGTGTACGACGCGACAAGGCCGGACGTGCGGCCGCCCGCGATCCACGCGGCGTACCACCCGACCACCGGCATCAAGCCGGGGACGCGCGTGACGTTTAAGGTGCGTTCTTTCAATACGGAGAGCGGCGAGGAAACCTGGGACTTTGGCGACGGTAGCCCGGCGGCGGCGACCGCGAGTAAACCGGCCTTCGCGTGGAACAACAAGCGGTTTCAACAGCTCGGCCTGACGGCGCCCGAAATCATGCTCGCGGCGGACGGCTATGCGAGCGTCGAGCACACGTTCTCGGCGCCGGGCCGCTACTTGGTGCGGGTAGAGCGAACCGGGGACGAAGGGCTGAAGGCGGTGGCGCACCTCAATGTGGAGGTGGAAGGCGAGAAGAAGGAGCAGAAGAAGAAGTAGCTGTCAGCTCTTAGCCTAACTTCCGCAGTTGATAGCTGAGAACAACTTTTTAGGAGGTGTTTTCAGGACCATCGCCGCGTTGAACAAGGGAGAGGCCTTTTGTTTTCCTGGTGGCGAGAAGTGTTTCGGGAGGACGGCTGACGAAAGGCCGATGTAGTGAAGACCGACCCTCTTGAATCGCAGCTTCAGATCCGTAGTATGAGGCTATGTACTTGCGGCACTGCTATCGAAGGAAGGATGGCAAGCGTCACTCCTACTGGGCGCTGGTAGAAAGCTACCGCACGGCGCGCGGGCCGCGGCAGCGGGTGGTGGCCTATCTGGGCGAGATGGACGAGCGGGGCCGGTTAGGCGTTCGGCGGTGCGCTCAGCAGCGCAGCCAGCAACAGACGAGTCTGTTCCCCTCGCCGGAGCCGGAGTGGGTCGAGGTCGATCTGAAGCGCGTGCGCGTGGAGCGCAGCCGCCAGTTTGGTGGGGTGTGGCTGGGGCGGGAACTGCTGTGCCGTTTGGACCTGGATCGCTTCTTCCAGGAGGTTCTCCCCGACGGGCGGGAAGAGATTCCCTGGGCGGTAATGGCCATGGTGCTGGTGTTGGGCCGGCTATGCGAGCCGTCCAGCGAACTTCACTTGGCCGAGCGTTTCTACGAGTCCAGTGCGTTGGCCGACCTGCTGGGCGTGCCCGCCGACAAGGTGAACGAGGACCGATTGTATCGGGCGCTGGATGCGTTGCTGCCCCACAAGCCGGCGCTGGAGAAGCACCTCAAGGAAAAGCTGGGCGAGCTGTTCGAACTGGATTACGACCTGTTGCTGTACGACGTGACCAGCACGTACTTCGAGGGGGAGGCGGAGAGGAATCCGCTGGCGCTGCGGGGATACTCACGGGATCATCGGCCGGACTGCAAGCAAGTGAACCTGGCACTGGTGGTGAGTCGCTGCGGGATGCCCTTGGGCTACCAGGTGTTCGCCGGCAACCGCCACGACGCCACGACGCTGGAGGAGATGGTTGAACACGTCGAGGGGCTGTATGGGCGCGCCCGTCGCGTCTGGGTGATGGACCGCGGCATGGTGAGCGAGGACAACGTGGAGTTTCTGCGCCAGGGCCAGCGGCGCTATATCCTTGGCACGGCCAAGAACTCGTTGCGCAAGTTCGAGCCCGAGCTGCGAGCGAAGGACTGGAAACAGGTGCATGACGGCCTGGAAGTGCGCCTTGTTCCGGCGCCGGGAGGCCAAGAGGTGTTTATTCTGTGCCGCAGTGCGGAGCGGCAGGCCAAAGAGCAGGCCATGCACGAACGGTTTGAACAGCGCATCGTCGAGGGACTGGAGAAGATCGCTGTCAGTTGCCAGAAGCGGCGGCAGAAGCCTGGGATCATCGAGCGGCGGGTGGGCCGGTTGCTGGGCCGCAACACCCGGGCGGCCAGTTTGTTTGAGGTACGCGTGGAGCAGGATGCGGCGGGCTACGCGCAACTGCGCTGGAGCCGTTCCGAGGGCTGGCGCGAGTGGGCGCGGCTGAGCGAGGGCTGCTATGTGCTGCGCAGCAACGTCACCGACTGGACGCCGGAGGAACTCTGGCGGGCCTACATCCAGTTGACCGAAGCCGAGGCGGCCTTTCGCATTCACAAGACAGACCTGCAGTTACGGCCCGTGTGGCATCAGCGCCAGGACCGGGTGGAGGCGCACATTCTGGTGTGTTTCCTGGCGTATGTGTTGTGGAAGGCGCTGGCAGCCACCTGCAGACAGGTCGGGCTGGGGGACGAACCGCGACAGGTGTTTGAGGCGTTGAGCGAGATTGCGATGGTCGATGTGGTCCTGCCCACGCGCAACGGGACCATCCTCCGCAAGCGCTGTGTCAGCAAGCCTACCGAACACCAAGCCATCCTGCTCCAACACCTCGGCCTGGCTCTGCCCTCCGCCCTGAAAACCGCAGCCGTGTAGTGAAGACTCGGCTATGCCCGCACTCAAAACAAAGACTTTATTCGCCCAACTGCGGAAGTCGGGCTAACCCCTCCAGCTCAGGACGCCACTCCGGAGGCATGACAAACTCAGGCGGGAATGGATGAGTCGCACGTTCGTCGAAAACACGGCGGG
>JAEHDI010000346.1 GCA_016880505.1 Bryobacterales bacterium
ATAATGTCGGGTCGGTGAACCAAGAGAAAGCGGACACGCAGAGGAGGTGAAGGATGTTCAAAGGTTGCGGGACAGCGATGGTGACACCGTTCCGGAAGGACCTGTCGCTGGATGAAGAGACGCTGCGAAAGCTGGTGCGACGCCAGATTGCGGCCGGAATCAACTTCCTAGTTCCCTGCGGCACAACCGGCGAGAGCCCGACTCTCGAACACTCCGAGCACCTTCGAGTGGTCGAGATCACGCTCGAAGAGGCCAAGGGCAAAGTCCCGGTGCTGGCGGGTGCGGGCGGTTACAACACCGCCGAGGTGATCTCACTCGCGAAACAACTCGAGTCGATGGGCGCCGACGGCATCCTCTCCGTGACACCCTATTACAACAAGCCGACGCAGGAGGGCCTGTATCAGCACTACAAGGCGATCGCCGCGGCGATCCGGTTGCCGATCATCGTCTACAGTGTTCAGGGGCGGACAGGCGTCAACGTTGAACCAGGGACGCTGAAACGGCTGGCGGAGATCGACAATATCTTTGGGGTCAAAGAAGCGTCGGGCAACATCAGCCAGATGTCGGCAATCCTCAATCTCGTTCCCGAGCGATTCACGGTGCTGTCAGGTGACGACGCGATCACGCTGCCGCTGATGGCGCTAGGCGGACGGGGAATCATCTCGGTTGCATCGAACGAAATTCCGGCTGAAATGACACGGCTGGCGCAGTTATGCCGGTCGGGCGACTTCGCGGCGGCACGCGCGGTTCACCGCAAGTACCTGCCGCTGATGGACGTGAACTTCGTCGAGTCAAACCCGATTCCGGTGAAGGCGGCGATGGGGCTGATGGGGCTCTTCGAACCGGTGTGGCGCCTGCCGCTCGTGCCGCCTTCGACGGCCAACCTGGCGAAGATCGAAAAGGTGCTTCAGGACCTCGCTCTCCTCGAACCGAAGACCATCCATGCCGGCGACTGAAATCGAGGCTCTGTTCGACGCCAAGCCCGAGCAATACACCGAAGAGCACTTCCGCCTCTTTCAGCGGTTCAAGGACGCGCTGAACGCCGGAGAAGCGCGCGCCGCCGAACCCGATGCATCCGCGAAGAGCGGATGGAGGGTGAATGGCTGGGTGAAGAAGGGCATCCTGCTCGGGTTCCGCATGGGCGCGCTGGTGGACATGTCGGTGAACACCGCTCGGCAGCCATACTTCGACAAGGCGACGTACCCAGTGAAGCGGCTCACGGTGGAGAGTGGCGTGCGCATCGTGCCGGGCGGATCCAGTATTCGCGACGGCTGCTACGTCGGACGCGGCGTCACCTGCATGCCGCCGATGTACATCAACGTCGGGTCCTACGTCGGCGATGGGACGATGATCGACTCGCACGCTTTGGTGGGAAGCTGTGCGCAGATCGGCAGGAACTGCCACATTTCGGCGGCGGCCCAGATCGGTGGCGTGCTGGAACCCGTCGGTGCGTTGCCGGTGATCATCGAGGACGAAGTGCTGGTAGGCGGCAATTGTGGCGTCTATGAAGGGACGGTTGTGAAGCGCCGTGCCGTGCTTGGGACAGGTACCATCCTCAACCGCTCCACCCCGGTGTACGACATCGTTAAGGGTGAAGTGCACACGGCTGCCGATGACGAGCCGCTCGTGATTCCGGAGAACGCAGTGGTTGTCGCCGGTGCACGAGCCATTCCTCACGGTCCAGGCAAGGATTGGGGCATCTCGTTGTACACACCGGTGATTGTAAAGTATCGAGACGCAAAGACCGACGCGAAGATCCAGCTCGAAGATCTGCTGCGGTAGGGGCAGGAAACCGTTCGCTCACGCGCATTGCTCGGAAGCCGCGTGGTGCAGGGCGGCGAGCGTGGCTTGGGCGGTCTTCTTCCACGAGAAAGCAGCGGCGCGGCGGGGGCCTTGTTGCGCGAGTTGGCGTCGAAGCGCCAGATCGCACGTAAGACGCCGGATTGCCTCCAGCATCGCATCCTCGTCTTGCGGATCGAACTGAAGCGCTGCGTCTCCGGCGAGCGACATCAGCGGCTCGATGGCCGAACAGGCCGAGGGGATGCCCGCCGCAAGAGCCTCCAGCACGGGCAGGCCGAATCCTTCGAAGGTGCTCGGGTAGACGAACGAGTGCGCGCGCCGGAACAGGCCGTACAGTTGTTCGCGAGGGATCCAACCCGTTAGTGTGATCGCGTCGCCCAATCCCAGTTCTTTTACTTCCTTTTCAATCTCCTCCGCATGGAAACCGCGCAACCCCACGATCACCAGCCGGAAATCTGGCCGGTCCGCGTGGAAGCGGGCGAAGGCACGGATGAGGCGGTCTAGGTTCTTGTGCGGATGGAGCGTCGAAACCGTTAGCAGAAAAGAGTCAGTCTCTAATGCACTGCGTTCCCGGCCGATTTCGAAGAGGCGCTCGTCCACGCCTTCCGGGACGACGCGGATCCTCTCCGTAGCAAGCTGATAGAAACGCTCCAGATCCTTGCGCGTTGCGTCGGAGACGGCGATGAGTAGCCTGGAGCGGTGCGCCGCGACGTACAGGAAGACGCGCCAAAACGGCAGGTCGAACCAGCGGAAGTGCTCCGGGTGACGCTTGTGCTGAAGGTCATGAAACACAGTCACGGTCGGGCATGAGCAAAGTGCCGGGCAGGTGAAGCCCGGATTGAACAGGACGTCGAGGCGGGAGCGACGGACGGCTAACGGCAACCCCGTCTGTTCCCAGAGCAAGCGCGCGGGGCGATTCGCCGCACGGACCGGCTGTGGCTCATGAACAAAGTTCGGCCGGAGTGGAACGAGATCCGCGCCGGTCTCGCGGTTGGTGAAGATAACGTACTCGTTGACGGAGTCAATTCCCGCTAGTGCGGCGAGTAGGTGACGGAGGTAGATTTCCGTGCCGCCGACCCCTCCAGGGATCAGGTACAGGGCATTGACTCCGATGCGCAGGAAAGCCTCCTATCGCGTGCCGCCAAGGGCCGCCTGAACGCGGGCAAGACCGTTCCTGGCCAACTGGTTGTTGGGGTCCAAGTCGAGCGCATGCCGGTACTGAGCGGCGGCCCCGGCGAAGTCATTGGCCAGGACGAGGAGGTTGCCTCGGTAGGCGTACGTCATGTCGTAGCCCGCGTCGATGCGCCCGGCCTCGTCGAGCGCGGCCATTGCCTCATCCCGCCTGTTCTGTTTGGCGTAAATCATGCCCATGAGCGCATACGCATGCGCCGTCTTCTCGATCTCGATGGCTCGTTTGATTTTTGCGAGAGCGTCATCGAAGCGGCCAAGGCAGTCGTCAGCCAGGGCCCAATCCACGTAGAGACGATGCTCCCGTTCCCCCAGGCGCTCGGCCGTCTTGTAGTGTCGCACCGATTCCTGGCAGCGTCCGTCTTCGTAATAGCCGAGCGCAAGCTGAAAGTGGGCGCGCGAGTTTTCCGGCGACTTCGCCAGCACATCCTCCCAAAGGGGTACCGGGCCCGCCCACACTTTGTTGCGCTGATACGTGAGGACGGCACACACCAGCAGGATGGCGGTGAGCACCGCCGCCATTCGACGCAGGTCCAGCTTCCAGCGCCGCAAGAATTCGAGCGCCACGAAGAGCAAGCCGATCATGGGAAGGTAGACGCGGCGCTCCGCAACGACGTCCCGAATCGGTATGACGGACGAGGTCGGGGCAAACAGCAACAGCGCCGCGAGAAATCCGTACGAAGCGAGCGGGAGACGGTGTTGAAACCGAATTGCGAGGCCGACCAGCACGAGCAGACCGGCCAGACCGATGAGCGTGCCGGGTTCAAACGGAGTGTGCGAAACCGGGTATCGATAGTCGGCATTCTGGCCGGCCGGGAACACAAGTAGCCGAAAATAGATCCACAACGCTCGCCACTGGGTGTAAAGATAGTGGTTCCAGGGGAGGTCTTTCACGCCAAAACCAGCGGTAGGCGCCGTGCGCAATAAGTTCCACACGGAGTAAACGCCGGCAGCGCCGACGACGGCCATCGTCCCGTAGAGCCGCCAGTTCTTGCGGGCGCCCTCGAAGGAGAAGCCCGGATTCCAGTAGTAGTCCGTGAGCAGAAGCACCGCCGGGAGGACGATGGTGTGCTCCTTTGTGGACGCGGCGGCGGCAAACAGCACTAAAACGCCTGCGACGACCGGCCAGGACACCGCCTGCGCCTGGCGGTAAAGGAACAGCGCGAAAGCCGCATAGCAGAACAGGATGCTTAGATTCTCCGAACGGCTGGCGATATACGCAACGGACTCGGTCTGGATCGGATGGAACAGGAACAGACAGCCGGCAAAAGCGGCCAGCAGTTCGCGGCGCGCACCTGCGACGCCCGCCCACTCGAGAACTTTTCGGCAAATGAAAAACACCAGGACTCCGGAGGCGAAATGGAACAGGAAGTTGAGGAGATGGTAGCCATACGGCTCAAGTCCCGAGATCTGGTGATTCAGCCAGAAGGTGAACATCAGGAACGGGCGAACACCAGTGATGGCCGGGATGAGCGGCCGGGCGCCGAAGTCACGGGAGTAGAAGGGAAGGCTCTCGTCGTCAAAGACAAATACGCCGTTCAGAGCCGGCCCGTAGACCTCGAAGAGAACCAACAGCGCGACCAGCACCCCCACCGCAACGTGCCAGGGCTTCAAAGAGAAGCCCGGCGACGCTTTAGCGGGGCTTTGGGTTTTCCTGGTTTTCATGCAAGTTCCGGAGATGGTATTCGAGGATCCCGACGCGCTGGGCGAGCGAGATGTTCGCGTCCTTCAGATCTGAGATGACGGTCGAAAAGCGGTACAAAACAATCAAAAAGATGCAGCCGACGACCAACAGCAGAGCGAGCGGTGGATCTGCAATCCCGAGCAGCCGGGCGATGTTATCGAGCGCCCAGTTCCAGCGCGATAGCACCAGCAGAGTGACGGCGGCGCCAAGCCAGCTCACCGAATATTCGACGCGAATGTGAGCGCGCCGCACCGAGCGCAGCACGAGCACGATCAGCGCCACGCTGAGCAGGGTCATGAAATTGAGGAGGCGGTCCACGGCTATTTCCTCCACCGCCGGCGCTCGAATTTGAGGACGTTCACGAAGACGCCGAGCAGTACATGAAGAATATAGTAGATGGATTTCACCGCGGTGATCGAACTGCGGCCGCCCAGGCGCGGGCGCATGCGGACCGGAATCTCCGCGAACTGAAAGGCGCGACGCTGGAGCACCACAAGCGCTTCGATTTCGGGGTACTCGAGCGGAAAGCTCCGGCTGAAGACCAGCAGCGCCTGGCGGTTCACTCCCACGAAACCGGACGTCGGGTCGCGCACCGGCTTGCCGAGGATGGGCCGCAGAACGATCCGGAAGAAACGCACCCCGACAGAGCGGCCGAAACTGGTGTGGTCCGCATCGTTCTCGAGGAAGCGCGAGCCGATAACCATCTGATAGGCGTTGGTGCGGAGAGCCTCGTAGATGCGCGGGATGTCGCGCGGGTCGTGCTGGCCGTCGCCGTCGACACGGATGACGTACTCGTAGCCGAGTTCGTAGGCCAGTTTGTAACCGGCCTGAACGCCGCCGCCGAGCCCGAGGTGATGCGGGAGAGACAACACCGAGGCGCCGGCCTCGCGCGCGACCGTGGAGGTCGCGTCCGTCGAGCAATCGTCGATGACCACCACCGGCACTCCAGGAACCGTCTCACGGACTTCGTGCACGACCTGGCCGACCGACGCCGCCTCGTTGTAGGCGGGGACGATGATCAGCAGGTCGCGGCCGTGAGGGGTGGGAGTCACAGGGAGGCGACCTCCCGGGCGGAGATCGAATGGGCCCGCAGGAGCCCCAAGAACTCGGCGGTCGTGATGCGCGCGCCATCGTGGATTTCCCGCCGTTTCTTCCAGAGGGAACGTGCGCGAACAACCAGCGCCACGTGCGCCGAGAGAATGTACCATGCTAGCCGGAGAGCGCCGTGGCCTTCCTGGCGGAAGCGGGCGGCGGTTCCGCGCCCGCGAAGCAGGAACCATGCGTGCCAGAAGTAGCGGGTGAGCGCGACGAACGGCGCCCTGCACAGCGCCGGAAGCGGGAAACTCTTGGCGATCACGAAGAGGCGGTTACGCTCGACGTAGTACGCCTTGAGCGGAGAGGCTCGGCCGGCTGAGTGCGAATAACGGTGTTCCACGACGGCGCCGGGAACGTAGAGGCACTTCCAACCGGCCCAACGCGCACGAAGGCCGAGATCCGTGTCCTCCGAGTAGAGAAAGAAATCCTCGTCGAAGCCTTCCGTGTCCTCGAGCATGGAGCGGCGATAGAGGGCAGCGCAGGCGCTGGGGAAGAGGACCTCCTCCGGATCGGGAAATCTTGTGGGCAGCTCGCCGTGTCCGCGTTGTTTGCTCGAGCCGTCCGCGCAGACCAGCATACCGGCGGAATCCAGACGTCCCGTACCCGAAAGGAGGATCCGCGAGGCAGCCATGCCGGCGTCCGGGCGGGCATCCAGGGCCGACGTCAGAGCAGCAAGCCAGCCCGGATGCGGCACCGCGTCGTCATTGAGAGTGGCGAGGTACGTAGCGCGCGAGGCGCTGCAACCCTGGTTGATCGCGGCGCCGAAGCCCAAGTTGGCGGGGTTGTCGATGACCACCGTGCCGGCGATTATGGACGCGCTGCGGCGGGCTAGCCTGTTTCCACTGTTGTCGACGACAATCACCTCGAAATTGCGAAACGTCTGCTCTCCCAAGGCACGCAGACAATCATCGAGCGCGGAGTCCGCCACGAGCGTCGGAATCACGACGGTGACCTGGGGAGCAGGCAAGCTTCGATTTTACGCCATCGATACCTGGACGAAGAACACCGCTCAGCGTCCGAGATTCTCGTACCACTTGAGGACCGGTCCGCCGATACAGGCGATATCGGGCAGTCCGTTGCCGTTCAGGTCGGCGACAACGCAGGAAGCGGCGGGAACCTCGGTGTCAAGGATGTGGCGGGTCCAGCGGGATCCTTCAGCATCGCCGGCCTTGTAGATGGAGACGGTGTGACCTTTGCCGCGGAAGCCGGCAACGATCTCATCACGGCCGTCGCCGTCGAGGTCAGCGGCGGCAAGTGCGTGGCCCTCCACGAGGCTGTGGTCTATTACGCGGCGATCCCAGCGCTCCCCAAGATGGGTGTAGACGGTGACCTGATTGCCATGCCAGGGCTCGATGGCGCAGAGAAAACGGCAACCCTCAAGCCGGCCGGCGGCGATGTCACTAGCGCCGCTCTTTGGCCAGGGTTCGGGGCTGCCTTTGGCAAGTTCGGTGCGAGTCCAACGGTCTGGTCCGGCGCGACGGAGCAGGTGGATCCCTTCGAAGCTGGCGGTGAGGATCTCCTCGCGGCCGTCGCCGTCCCAGTCAAGGGTAGTAACGCCATGCATGACGCCGTCGGTTTCGATCGGGATCACCTCGCGCTTCCACGCGCCAGGGCGGTAGAACACCAGCGGTGTCTTTCCGTGGTAATCCGGCGCCGTGGCGCGCGCATCGCTGAGCGGGGCGTTGATCGCGACTTTTTGTCCGTTGCCTTCGATGTCCGCCCAGCGTAGGCGGTGCGACGTGGGCAGACGGTCGATTTGGCTGATTTTCCACGGAACGAGCGGATCACCGGCGTGGCGGAGCATCCATACTTCGCCCGAGCTTCTTGCGGCGTCCATCGAGAAGCCGGTGGCGAGTACGAGTTCGGGGATGCCGTCGCCGTCATTGTCGGAGGCGGCCACGTTGATCAGGCGCGAGAGGCCGCTGGCAAGGACGTGGCGCTTCCATCCAGGGTTCTCGAACCAAACAAGCTCGTTCATGCCGCTGGCGAGGCCGATCAGGTCGGGCTGGCCATCTTTGTTGAGGTCCGTCGCGACGACTTGGTAGCCGCCTTTGAGCTCGGTAGTGATGACGTGTGAACGGAAAGAGGGAAGGGGTTTCACAGCGGCTCCGGAAACAAGAAGCGCGATCAAAAGATACACGGGGAAGGATAGCAGAGAGAGCTCGGGCGGGTGGTAGAGTGGCGGGGAGGTATGAGGCGCGCGATGCGGATGCTCGGCTGGCTGGCGTTTGCCCTGATTGCCTACGGGCTCATGTGGGTGATGGCGAACCGGAGCATCTACTTCCCGATGAAGTACCCGAGTGGGTGGTGGGAGGCACAGGATCAAATCGGAGCGAGCGACATCTGGCTGACGACGCGGGACGGAGTGCGCATTCACGGATGGTGGGCGCCTGCCGAAAAGAGCAAGGTCGTGACGCTATATCTGCACGGCAACGCGGGCAACCTCTCTCACCGCGCTGCACACCTGCGCGAGATCACGATGGCCGGGTCTTCGGTATTGATCATCGACTATCGCGGTTACGGGCGCAGTGATGGACGGCCCACCGAGAGAGGGCTCTATACCGATGCCGAGGCCGGGTATCGGCACCTTCTCGACGCCGGGTACGTTCCGGAGCGAATCGTGCTGCACGGGGAATCGTTGGGGACGGCAGTGGCAGTTGACCTTGCGTCGCGCGTGAAGTGTGGCGGGATTGTGTTGGAGGCGCCGTTCACGTCAGCCAGGGCGGTGGCGTGGAAAGCTCTGCCGCTAATCGGGCCGGCGCTGGTCTGGGGCTTCGACTCGAAGCGGAAGATCGGGAGTGTCCGGGCCCCGGTGCTGGTCTTGCATGGCGAAGAGGACGAGGTGATTGCATTCGATTTCGGGAAGCAGTTGTTTGACGCGGCGAACGAGCCGAAATTCTTCCGTTCGATACCTGGCGGCGGCCACAACGACATCGTGGAGGCGGCCGGTCCGAAGTATCGGGAGTGGCTGCGGGAGTTCTATGCAAAAGCGCTGCCCGGGAAAGGGTAGGCCAAGTATAGAATACAAAGGCTATGGCGATTAAGACGACGGTTGTGGGGAGCTATCCGACGCCGCACTGGCTGATCGGGGATACAAGCCGGACGACATTGCGGGACGCGATCATGGTGGTTCTCAAGACGCAGGAACTGGCCGGCATAGACCTGCTCGCGGACGGGGAACTTAACCGCTTCGATCCCAGCCATCCCGAGACGAACGGAATGATCGACTACTTCGTACGACAGTTGGAAGGCATTCGGACACGATTGAGCGTAGCGGAGCTTCAGCGCTTCCGGTCGATGCCCGCACTGCAATACCGCGCCGACGCTGCCGGACTCGTCGTCGGCCAGATCGAAGAAGGAACGCTGAACCTCGTGCGCGACTGGGAGTTTGTGCGCCCGCTGACGCGGCATCCGTTGAAGTTCACCTGCACCGGCCCGCACATGCTCAGCAAGGTCCTGATGGACCGGCACTACGGAAGCCCACGCGGCGTCTGCCTCGGCGTCGCCAGGGTGTTGAAACAGCACCTCCAGATGATCAACGCCGACGTGATTCAAATTGATGAAGCCAACATCAGCGGTCATCCCGAGGACACCGAGTGGGCGCTCCAGGGCATCAATATGGTGCTCGAAGGGATCACCGGCGAGCGGGCGGTGCACATCTGCTTCGGCAACTATGGCGGACAGACCGTTCAGAAGGGCTTGTGGAAAGACCTGTTGCCCTACCTGAACGGGCTTAACGCGAATCACGTCGTCCTCGAATTTGCTCGGCGCGGGTTTGACGAGTTGGAGGTGCTGAAGGATCTCGACCCGAAGATTGGCATCGGCATCGGCGTCGTGGATATCAAGGACACCTCGATCGAATCGCCGGATCAGATCGCGAAGCGGATCGAGCACGCTGCGAGCGTGCTAGGTGTCGATCGGATCCGCTACGTGCATCCAGACTGCGGTTTTTGGATGCTCCAACGGAGCGTGGCGGACGGCAAGATGCACTCACTAGTGGCGGGACGAAACCTGTTCGCAGGGAAGCAGTGACGTTCCATGAGCCGTGCGGCAACTCCTGGCGGGAGTGGCGGAGGCGGCTGGAGTAAAGGCTGAGTCTTCAGTATGCCTGCGTCAGTCCGCCGGTTGAGTCCTGCCAGTGAGGCGTCCAGGCGAGAGCTACGAGGCGTACCGAAATGTTCGTCTTCTTTGGCTTCACGGAAACGGTCTCGAGAGCTTCGGTCATCGGGTTGATGGCGGACTCAAGTTCCTTGGTCTCCGCGGCGAACTGCGCTTCCAGATCCTGAAGCTGCTGTTTGAGCGTCTCGACGGTTTCCGTCGCACGGCCGACATCCTGCGTTTCCTTCCAGGTACGGCTGGCGGTACGGGCCGCGGTAGCGGCGCGGCCCATTGTCGAAGTGCTGACGGCTTTCCGGCCGAGGAAGGCGCCCAGGAGCGTGGCGCCTATCGAGATCGCCGTCTGCATCTTCTGTGTCTTCGCTTGCTCCTGTTCACGGGCGACGGCCTGTTCCGCGCGGCGAATTCTCTCTTCGAGGGCTCCGGTTTTGGGCGCGTAGCTTTCACGGAGCTTCGCAACGGCCCGGTCTCGCTCCTCGCGGGCGGCCTGCCCGAGGCGGGCGCGGAAATCGCGCTCGGTTTCCCCGGGCACGGAGACCTGCTTTAGGCCCGCGCTCCGGAAAATATCGAGAGACTGGCTTCCGTAAAGCCACGTAAGGAAGTCCTTGCCCCATGAGGCGTAGCTTTTCGCCTTTCCAGCGATGACGGGTAGCGGTGCGAACCCCGCGTCCGGCGTATGCTCCTTCTCCAGGTCCCCCGGCTCCACCTGCGCCTCGATTGCCTCTTGCCAGTTGACCGGGACCGCGCCCTCACGGACGGGTGTGAAGTACACGTAGTCCCGAAGGACATCAATGTTCGCCTTGGGATCCACGAATCGTACCTGAGCGGAGCCGAGGAGCATCGGTTGGTAGATGAGCCGGCTGCCTGCGGGCCGTCCGCCACGGACAGGCACGAAGTACTGCGGCACGTCCGGCGGTAGAACGGGGCGCGCCTCTGCCGTCGCGGGTGATGAGACGGGCGGCGCGGCGGAAGGAACAGCGGCTGCCATGGGCGCGGGCGCGGCGGACTTCCGCGGGTCCATCAACATCTTGATCTGGGCGCGAGTGAGCGGGCCGCGGAGATACGACATCGCCCATCGCGTCTCGAACACCTCCGGCGTATCCTCGTGAACGTTGTTCATCAGGAAAATGCGGTTGCCGAGTCTCGACAGGGTTCGCTTCATCTCGTCACGATCGAGACTGGCGCCGGCGTTTGATGTCGCTCCTTCCAGGCCGTCGAGGACACGCTGCTGATCGCGCTCGGTCTGGAGACGGCCGATGAACCACGTGCCGGCGTTGGACAGGCCTTTGTAGTCGAGATCCACCGGATTCTGTGTGGCCAGCACGACGCCCAGGCCGAAGGCGCGCGCCTGCTTGAGTAAGGTGAGCAGCGGCTGTTTCGACGGTGGGTTGGCGACCGGAGGGAAGTAGCCGAAGATCTCATCCATGTAAAGCAGCGCGCGGAGACTGGTGGTGCCGGACTGGGAGCGCATCCAGGCGAGCGTTTGGTTGAGCAGGAGCGAGACGAAGAACATCCGCTCGCTGTCTGACAGGTGGGCGATGGAAAAGATCGAGATGCGAGGCTTACCCTGCGCGGTGTAGAGCATGCTCTGGATGTCGAGCGCCTCACCTTCGAGCCAAGCTTCGAAGCCGGGCGAGGCGAGCAGGTTGTTCAGCGACATCGAGAGACCAAACCGCTCCTTCGACGGATAGAACGCCTCGACGTCGAGAACGCCCACACGCTGGAACGGCGGCGCCTGCACCTGCTGGATGAGCGCCGCGAGGTCGAGGTCCTGGCCCTGCTTCCATGCGTGGCTTAGGATACTCGACAGAAGAATGTGCTCACGGCTCTGGATAGGGTCGGCGTCAATGCCAAGGAGGCCGAGGAGAGCGGTGGCAGTAGCGCCGACACGCTCGCGAAGCAACTCGGCGTCGTTCACGATCTCTGGTGGGGGAGCGGAGAACGACTTGAGAATCGATACCGGGAGTCCGGCGGTGCTGCCCGGAGTGTAGATGGCGACGTCCACCGCGTCACGGAGGCGGCGGATGCGCGCTCCGTCCTGTCCCCAGGATGCGAGGCCGTTTTTCCATAGCTCGGCCTGGCGCCGGGCGTACTCGTCCGGCGAAACACCCTTGTTGCGCGCGTCATCGAGATTGATCCACGGGGCGAAATCCTCGGGGCGCAGTTCGGGGAAAGTCAGCAGCAGGTTGCAGAGGTCTCCCTTTGGATCGATGACGATCGCCGGAATGCCGTCAATGGCAGCCTCCTCCAGCAGCGACAGGCATAGGCCGGTCTTTCCGCTACCAGTCATGCCGAAGCAGACGGCGTGCGTAACCAGGTCCTTGGAATCGTACAGCAACAGGCCTTCCTTTGCCTTTTTCGCATCCAGGTCATAGGGCCGGCCGAGGTAGAAGACGCCGAGTTTTTCAAAGTCGGTCATGGCACCGATCCCACGATGATAGCGCGGGGGTGGACGGTACAATAGCGGGATATGGAGCTCAAGGGAAAGCGAGTTGCGGTTCTGGTCGATAACATCTATCAGGACATGGAAGTGTGGTACCCTCTCTACCGCCTGCGAGAGGCGGGAGCTGAAGTGGTTTCCGTCGGGCTGAAAGCAGGCGAGACATACCACGGCAAGTACGGCTATCCGATCGTCTGCGAGAAGTCGTATGACGAGGCGCGGGCATCGGACTTCGACGGCGTGGTGGTTCCGGGCGGATATGCGCCGGACATCATACGGCGACACCCGAAGGCGCTCCAGTTCGTAAAAGACGTGAACGCTCAGGGAAAGCTCGTGGCGGCGATCTGCCATGCCGGGTGGGTACTCTGCTCGGCAGACATTTTGCGGGGCCGGCGAGTCACCTGCTTCTTCGCCATTAAGGATGATGTAGTGAATGCCGGTGGCATTTGGGAGGACTCGGAGGTAGTGGTGGACAAGAACCTGGTGACTTCCCGCAAGCCGGACGATCTTCCGGCGTTCTGCCGCGCTTCGATCAAAGTGCTGGCGGCGCAGTCCCCGGCCCGGTGACAGGGAGAGCCGCGCCACGACTGACGAATCGGTCATTTCCGTTCGCGGACTCCGCAAGTGCTACGGCGCGCTCGAAGCCGTCAAAGGGATCGACTTCGAAGTCGGACGGGGCGAAGTGTTCGGACTTCTCGGCCCGAACGGCGCGGGGAAAACCACGACGGTTGAGATCCTCGAAGGACTGAGGCCCAGGACGGCTGGCGAGGTCTCAATTCTCGGCATCGATCCGGAGGCCACGATCAGTCGCCTGAAGGACCGCATCGGGGTCTGCCTTCAGGCCACCAATCTGCCCGACAAGATCAAGGTTTCCGAAGCGATGCGGCTGTTCGCCTCGTTCTATTCACGACGTACGGACGGGACCAGGCTGCTCGACCGGCTTCAACTCAGGGAGAAGCGCGACCGGTACTACTCCCAGTTGTCGGGAGGCCAGAAGCAGCGTCTGGCGGTGGCGCTGGCGCTCATCAACGATCCGCAGCTCGTCTTCCTGGACGAACCGACCGCCGGGCTCGACCCGCAGGCTCGGCTGGAAATTCACGGGCTTGTCGAGGAACTCCGCCGGGAGAAGCGAACGGTCCTGTTGACCACCCATTACATCGAAGAAGCCGAGCGGCTTTGCGACCGTGTGGCGATCATCGATGAGGGCCGGATCATTGCGCTTGGAACGCCGCGCGAGATCCAGTCGCGCACGCTGGGCCGCTCGATCATCGAGATCCAGTTGGAGCGGCCGATCATGGGGGACGATATCCCGCGGATCGGAGACGCTGAGTACCCGCACCTCAGCGAAGACGGCCGCTTGCTGACGCTGGCGGCGTCACACCCGGCGCGGGCGCTGGTCGAGTTGGTCAAGTGGCTGGATCAGCGGGGCATCGAGCCGGCGGACATCCACCTGAAGCGGCCGACGCTCGAAGATGTCTTTCTCGAGCTGACCGGAAAGAGCCTGCGGGAATGAGAGGCTGGCTCGCATACACGGACATCACCCTGCGTCTGACGATGCGGGACCGCGCGGCGCTGTTCTTCAGCTACGTCTTTCCGCTGCTATTCTTCTTCATCTTCGCGGAGATCTCAGATGCCGAGCAGGGAGGAGTGATCACCCAGGTTGTGACCATGGTGCTCATCCTTGCAATCCTGGGGAACGGGCTGTTCGGGGCGGGCGTGCGGGCGGTTCAGGACCGGGAGCTCAACATTCTACGCCGGTTCAAGGTTACGCCGATCTCTCCGGCCCCGATCCTGGCGGCGTCGATGGTGACGGGCTGGCTGGTGCTTCTGCCGGTGCTGCTGGTAACGCTTGGACTGGCCGTGCTTCTGTATGGGATGCCAATTCCGGAACGGTGGGTGTCGCTGTTTGCTCTCGTGAGCATCGGCGTGCTGGCATTCCGTGCGATTGGGCTGATTGTGGCGTCGGTTGTGAACTCGGCTCAGGAGAGCGCGATTCTCAACCAGCTTCTCTACCTGCCGATGCTTTTCCTGAGTGGGGCTACGTTCCCGATCACGGCACTGCCTTCCTGGGCGCAAGTGGCAGTGCAGTTCGTGCCAGCATCGTACCTGGCAACAGGCTTCCAGGGGATCATGATCGGCCACGAAAGCCTTGCCCAGAACTGGAGATCGGCGGCGGCCCTGCTCGCTGCGACAGTGGTGGCGCTGTTTATTTCCATGAAGCTGTTCCGGTGGGAGAAGGAAGAAAAAGTCCCGAGGACAGGCAAGCTCTGGGTGGTGGTCGTGCTTCTCCCGTTTCTGGGACTTGGCGCCTGGGACGCCTGGACGCGCGACAACCTGAACAAGGCGAAGATCCTGCACCGGGACCTGCGGCGCAGCCGGACGCTGCTGATCCGCGACGCCCGGATCGTCATCAGCAAAGGCAAGGTGATCGAGTCCGGCGCGGTGCTGATCCGAGACGGCAGGATTGCCGACGTTTTCGAGGGCAAAGCTCCGGACGCCAAAACGCTGCGCGCCGAAGCAGTGGAGGCCTCGGGCAAAACGATCATCCCAGCCTTGATCGATGTCCGCGTCTCGCTTGGCCTTCCAGGCGGCGTATATGAGCCGGCCCGTGCGTACCAGCCGGACAAAGCCGTATTGAGGGCCGTGGCTGCGTACCTCTACTGCGGGGTCGCCGCGGTACGCAGCTCTGCCGACGCTGGCGGTGTCGTCGATCGCGTGCGGAAACTCGTTGCCGAAGGCCAGTGGCTCGGCGCGGAGGTGTTCAAGAGCGACCACGCCGGTACCCTGGCTGGCCCGTTTCGGGAGTTGACTGCGCCGGAGGAGTTCGCGCGAATGGCGGCGCACGGAGAGGCGTACGTACCCATGCTGAGCGCAGCAGAGGCAGGGGCCTCGATCCTGACGGGAGACGCGGAAATGTTTGAGCGCTCGTTGGTGCTTCAGGTGGGGCCACCCGAACTGATCGAGGGTACGAAGCGCATGATGAGGCGGGCGTCTCCGGAATCTCCGGAAGAACTGGCTGCTGCGCAAGCGGATCTCGGCCAGGCTACGGAGAACCTGCGCCGGGCGTGGCGCGCGGGAGTAATACTCGCGGCCGGAAGCGGCTCGGGGAATCCGTTGGTGTTTCACGGCCCAGCCATCCACCGCGAACTTCAGCTCTGGGTGGATGCGGGGATACCGCCGGAAGTTGCGCTGGAGGCGGCGACATATAACGGGGCACGCATTCTGACCGCTTTGGGTCGAATCGGCGCCGTACAGAAGGGGTTAGAAGCGAACCTGCTGGTGGTGGACGGCAATCCCCTTCAGGACATCGCGGCAACAGAACGGATCTCGCTAGTGGTGTTCAAAGGGGAGCGGGTCTTTCGGTCCGCGCTCTTCGAGCAGGAGTAACGGTGACCGGCTCAGGACGTTGCGAGACGGAACCAGAGGAACCATCGCACGAAACAGTAGATTGTGACGAGGAGAGCGGCCCAACCCGCGACCTTCCAGATGCGTTCGCCGGTCGTCCTGAAGGGGGCGGGCAAACCGGCGACGTAAGCGGCACAGAAGCCGCCCGCCAGACCGCCGAGGTGTGCGGCGTTATCGATAGCCAATCCCGGAAGCAAGCCGATAATCAGACCGTAGACGGCCCAGCGGATGTAAAGGCCGCGAATGGCGGCTCCGAGCGAAGTGGGATAGCGGACTCCGACGGCGATCATAGCGCCGATAAGGCCGAACAATCCGGCGGATGCGCCGATGGAGATCGCCGGGGACCAGAATGTGCTCGCGAGGAAACCGGCGACGGTGGCGACGATGTAGAACACCATCATGCGGCTGGCGCCGTATACCTCCTCGACTTGAGCGCCGAGGTCAAACAGGACCCAGGAGTTCATCAGGATATGCAGCAGTCCTCCGTGGAGGAAACCGGCAGTGATGAGGCGCCACCACTGGCCCATCAGTATCGCCTCGCGCAGCTTGCCTCCGAAATAGACCAGCGTGCGGCCGTCAATGCCCATCCACCCGCCGTCGCCCATGCGAAGGCTGTAGACGGCCGTGGCGGCGAAAAGGCCAAAGTTCACCAGCAGGATCATCGATGTGGTGAAGTGGGCGTGGGGTATGAAGCCCACAATTTGGCTGGATGCCCTGCGGTCGGCGGCGCGAGGACCAACTTCGGCTTCACAGTAAGGGCAGATGCGATCGCTCGAGGAGATGAAGGCCCGGCAGTGCGGGCACATGCGGCGTTTGTCCACTACGAACCATTGTACATTCGCGCTTCGCCGGCGCTGTCACAACGGAACGGCGACGGACGGCTGTCTGCTACAATCTTGGATTCGGATGCAAAAGACCGAGCGGGAGTTGCGGCAGGACATCGTCGATGTCGGCCGCCTCGTCTACCAGAAGAGCTGGGTTGCGGCCAACGACGGCAATATCAGCATTCGGATGGACCGGGAGCGGATTCTCTGCACGCCGACGGGCGTGAGCAAGGGAATGATGCACCCGGACGACCTGATCGTGGTGGACATGCAGGGCAATAAGATCGTAGGCCGCAAAGAACGGACTTCCGAGATCGCAATGCATCTGGCGGTGTACAATCTCCGTCCGGACATCAACTCGGTGGTTCATGCACACCCGCCCATCTCTACGGGATTCGCAGCGGCGGGCAAGCCGCTGAACCTGGCCCTCCTGCCGGAGGTCGTCATAGGTTTAGGTTGCGTCCCGCTGGCGGCGTACGGATTGCCAGGCACACCCGAGCTGATCGAGCCGATGCTACCGCTCATTCCCAAGTACGACGCGATCATGATGGGAAACCACGGCGCGGTGTGCTACGGGGAGGACGTCTACAAGGCGTTCTTCCGGATGGAAACAGTGGAGCACTTCGCGCGCATCTCGCTGGTGGCTGAACTGCTGGGCGGTCCAAAAGTGTTGCCGCGGGTCGAAGTGCAGAAACTCCTTGAGTCGCGGGAACGCTATGGCATCAAGTCGCGCTCGAGCGGTGAGCCTGGCTGTCCTGTGCCAGCGGAGGAAGCCTGCGGCGGAGGTGAGCGCTTCGAGGTGACCCGCGAAGAGCTGATCGGGCTGGTGGACGAAGTGCTGCGGGCCCGCGGGCTTGCATGAAACAAGTTTTTGATTTCCGGTTGTACCTGGAGGCCGAATGGGTGAAGCGTTAGGAATGATCGAAACTCGCGGTTTGGTGGCCATGATCGAGGCCTCCGACGCGATGGTGAAAGCGGCAAAGGTGACGCTTGTCGGGTGGGAAAAGATCGGATCCGGCTACGTGACGGCGTTGGTGCGGGGCGATGTAGCCGCCGTTCGGGCGGCGACCGACGCGGGCGCCGCAGCCGCGCGCCGGGTAGGCGAGCTGGTTTCTGTGCACGTCATCCCGCGGCCGCACGCGAGCCTTGAGGACGTTCTGCCGATCGGCAAGTCGAACGCGAAGTAGCCTGTCGCACGCGGCTGGCGGCTCGTGGACATCACGAGTCGCGGGCCACGCACGACAAGCGGTGAGGCATACCAATGATTTTGGCCCGCATAGTGGGCACCGTGGTCGCTACACGGAAGGACCCCCGCCTGGAAGGCAAGAAGCTGCTGATCGTCAAGCCCGTTTCTCCCGAAGGGAAGGACGAGGCCGGCTACCTGGTGGCTGTCGACACCGTCAGCGCCGGATACCGGGAGACGGTGATCCTAGTCTCTGGCAGTTCGGCGCGCATGGCGGAGGGCTGCAAGGACCGCCCGGTGGATACGGCGATTGTTGGCATCGTCGACAGTCTGAGCCTCGATACGCCCGCACGGTGAAGCCATGTATCTGGGACGGGTGGTGGGCTGCGTCTGGTCCACCGCGAAACACGAAAACCTTGAGGGGCAGCGCTTGCTGCTGGTCCAGCCGGTGACGCCGGAATTAAAGCCAACAGGCAAGCAGATCGTTTGCACGGACTGCACCGGCGCCGGCGCCGGGGAGTTGATCTATTGGTGCCGGGGAAGGGAATCGAGCTTCCCCTTTCTGCCGCGGGAAGTCCCCACGGATAACACCATCGTTGCCATCATCGATGAGCTTCACGTGAAGCGAGGCGGGCCATGCTGATCGCTCGGGTGATCGGCGAAGTAGTGGCCACGCAGAAGCACGCGAGCCACGAAGGGCGGAAGGCGCTGCTGGTGCAGCCCCTAAACCTCGATGGAACCGATCGGGGCGATGCGGTCGTGGCGCTCGATGCGGTGGACGCGGGCGTCGGCGACCGGGTGCTCCTGGCAACCGAGGGCTACAGCGCGATGACCAGCGTCGGCCGGCCGATGTCACCGATCGACATGGCCGTGGTCGGCGTGATCGACTGTATCGATCTCGCTGTCGAGTTGCCTGACGCTCCGCCGGCGCCGCTTCAGCAATCCCAGAGCTAACAAGAGTCCGAGCCCTAGCTTCACCAGTTCGGTGATTGAGTAGGCGGTGTGATAATTCCAGAAGCGCGTGCGTTCGGTCGAAGGAACCGTCGATGGGATGAATTCGATCAAGCCGCCCAGCGCCGCGATTTCCGGTGTCAGCAACCAGTGCTGAAATACCACCGCGGCACTCATAATCAGCGTGAAGACCAGTGCTGACGGCCGGCTCTCCACTCCAAAGAAGAGAGCCAGCAGCAGCAGGAAGCCCAACGCAAGCTGCACGCGCTCCCAGTTCTCAAACACCCCAAGGTTTTGGAGCGAGGCTTGATGGCGGAGGAGCATCCGCGCCTGCTCCTTGCCGATCTTCTGGATTTGTTTGGCGGCCTCGGGTCCGGGTGCACGGAGCATCTCGTCGACAGCGCCGAAATTCCGCGTCGCTACGGCCATTAAGAACAGGCCCCCGCAAAGCCAGGCGCCCAGAAGTAGCGAAGCAAGCCGACGATAGTGCATACCGAAGGAATTCCCCCAGTCTACCGCAAGGCGACAGGCGCTCGAATCTTAGCCGGTAAACCTTCGCCTCGCCGGGCGAATCCGATGGGAGCGCATCACGCGATTGTATGGGACAATTTCGGCATGTCACAAATGAAAGCACGCTCGATGACGCGCCGCGAGGTGCTGGCCGGCGCGTCCGCCGCGCTTGCAGCGCATGCGGAGTCCGGTCCGGTCAGGCTGCCGAAGAAGATTCGGGTGGGGATGATCGGCTTCGACGGCCACTACAGCGAGATACTCGATCCGCTGCCCCTGTTGCCCGACGTTGAAGTGGTGGCCATCGCCGACTCCGATGCCGCCAAGATGGCACGCGCCGCCCAGCACCCGAAACTGGCCACCGTCCGGCAATACCGTGAGTACGGAGAAATGCTGGCGCGCGAAGCACTGGACCTCGTTGCGGTCAACAACAACAACGGCGAGCGTGCCTCCGCCGTTCTCGCTTGCACGGACAAGAAACTGAACGTCATCGCGGAAAAACCGCTGGCGATCGAGCGTGGGGATCTTGAGAGAGTGCGGAAGTCCGTCACGCGAAACGGTGTGAAATTGTCTATGTTGCTGCCGATGCGGTTCTCTCCCCCATACCTGGCGCTGAAACGCATCGTGGATTCCGGTGAGATCGGAGAAGTGGCGCAAATCGGCGCCCAGAAGTCGTATAAGGTTGCGGGCGCGCCGGAATGGCGCAAGCGACGCGCCACTTATGGCGGAACGATTCCATGGGTGGGCATTCACATGGTGGATCTGATGCTCTGGACAAGCGGGCGCGACTTCAAGGAGGTCGCCTCGTTCCAGACGCGGATCGGTTTTCCGGAGATCGGAGACGCGGAAAACAGTGCCGCCAGCCTGTTCCGGATGGACAACGGCGGTGCAGCCACGCTGCGGATGGACTACCTCCGCCCCGAAACGGCCCCCTCCCACGGCGACGACCGGTTGCGACTCGCTGGGACGAAAGGGATAGCCGAGTACTATAACACTGGCGGGGTCACGCTCGTTTCCGTAGGGCGAAAACTCGAGCAGATCCGCGACCTGCCGCCGGAAGGTTCCGTGTTCGTGGACTTCCTTGAGTCGGTATACCTCGGTAAGACACCCGCCCTCTCCATGGCCGAGATCTGCCGTGTCACTGAGGTCGTGCTGGGGGCACGCGAAGCGGCTGAGCAGGGTCGAATTCTCAACATTTAGAGGGCATGGCATTTGCCAGTCACAGGACATCTGGATGTTGGAATTATGTGAAACTACACATTTTATGAGTTGGAGTTCACTCTGGGAAATACCGCTCGGCGGCTATCCTCGAAGCGGGAGTAGAGTACCCTCCCATC
>JAEHDI010000347.1 GCA_016880505.1 Bryobacterales bacterium
CGCTCTGCCACCTCCCATCCGGATCCTTCGCGAGACATTTCCTCACGATCCGATCGAGCATGGGTGGGGCGACCGGTTGGAGTGTGGAAACTGGCGGCGGATCGGCGTGCATGATGGCGCCAATCACCCCTGCCGCACTCTTGCCCTCGAATGCGCGCTTGCCGGTCACCATCTCGTAAGCGATAGCGCCGAACGAGAAGAGATCGCTGCGCGCATCTGCGTCTTTCCCTTCGACCTGCTCCGGCGCCATGTAGTGCAGCGTGCCGAGGATCGTCCCTTGTCCAGTGAGCGGACTGCTCACCGTTGCCGCGATACTCAGTCCTTGCACCGCACCAACTGGCTTCAGCTTGGCCAATCCGAAATCGAGCAGCTTGACGCCACTCTTCGTGACCATCACGTTGCCGGGTTTGAGGTCGCGATGGACGATGCCCTTGCGATGGGCCTTGTCAAGCGCGTCGGCGATCTGGATCGCGTACTGAAGCGCTTGATCGAGCGGCAGTGCACCCTTCTCGAGTCGTGTCGCGAGCGTCTCCCCTTCCAAGTACTCCATCACCAGGAAGTCGACCGCCTGCCCTAAGCTCGTCGAAGGGTGCTGTTGACCAACATCGAACACTGGACAGATGTGTGGATGGCTGAGGGCGGCCAGTGTCTTGGCTTCGCGCTCGAAGCGCTGCTTCAGCTCGGGGTCGTTGGCGACGTGCTGCGGGAGGACTTTGACTGCGACGAGGCGATCGAGGCGGGTGTCTTTGGCTTTGTAGACTTCGCCCATTCCGCCGGCGCCGATGGCGGAGAGGATTTCGTACGGGCCAAGGCGAGCGCCTGCTGAAAGACTCATTTCACCGAATGTCGATCACGTACGGGCCGAGATTCGTCCGGCGGGGACGGCCGATTCGGGGCACATTATATAAATCCCGCGTGGCGATCAGTCGCCATCCCTCCACGTCGGTTCACGACCACGTGGAGCATGCTTGGAGTTGGTTGACTCCAAGGCACAGCGAGAACCTGCAACGCCGGAGCGGCGCGTCGGTCAGATTGATCTTGATCTGCTTGGGCTCGAGATAGGCCTCGAGGCCGTACGGGCCGAGCTCGCGCCCGAATCTGGATTGCTTATAGCATCCCCACGGCGCTTCGTTGTACGTGGGGTGGTAAACAGCCGGTATCCACGCGCCGGTGAACGCGATCTTGTCAACGCGCGGATCGTTGACAAGCGCCGCGCCCACTACGGGACCATCGCCGGCGACGATGGTGACGACGCCGGCAGAAAGGCCGGCGTCGCGCCGAACGTCGGCGAGAATAGCGCGGACACGCCGAGCCGCATCGTTCCATTCCTGGTGCAGTCTTCACGGCATGTTCGTCTGCTCGATACGGCGACTCTGCTCCCGCCTACAACTACAAACGGATTGCGAACTGGGACGGGGCCCGGCTGGTGCTCCGCACGATTCACGGCCTCAACAACGTGCGCGAAGTATGGGTGCTCGAGGGCAACGTGTTGAAGCTGCAGCGGGCGGCGCAGACGCCGGGCGGCGCCGATTCCGCCTCACGCGACCTCGTTTACAACAAGGGATCCTAGCCATCACAACAACGATTCTTCCGGCGAGAGCGGAGCGCCGAGCGTAGCGCGGAAATGAGCCGTCGCGAGCGCCACCGGTCTGCTGACCTGGGTCTCCTGATCGTAAAAGTCGATCTGACTGCCGTCGATCCATTCGATCTTCTTGGGACCCTGGACTGCGGCGTAGA
>JAEHDI010000348.1 GCA_016880505.1 Bryobacterales bacterium
CCTTCCGGCGACGTGGAGGCGGCGCATCCGCACCATTTCCTCCGAGTTCCAGATCTCCGCGAGCGGCCGCTCGCCGATGTGCCCGACTGGTTTGCCGTCGAGCATGTAGCTCTGGCAACACGGGTAGACGTCACCATTGTGCTTCACGTACAGCGGCCCGCGCCAGAGGTAATGGCAGGGGTGTTTCCACTCCTCCGCCTCGTGTCCGGCCAGGGGGCGCATCAGGTTGGTTTCGTCTTCCTTGATCCGGACCTGGTCGACACCAGGCACCCCGTTCCAGAACCGGACGAAGTCCTCGACCTCACCGGCGTTGCGTTCCATGCGGACCATCTGCACGACCACCTGCATCTTTGATCCCCGCTCTTTCTTCATCCGCGAGAAGCGGACGAAGTTGTCGCGGACTTTCTCAAAACGCGCGCCCTTGCGGTAGTACTCGAAGCTCTCCCTGGTGGCGCCGTCGAAACTGAGGGTGACGTGTTCGAGGGGCGATTGCAGGAGCCGGGCGGATGTTTCCTCGTCGAGCAGGGTGCCGTTGGTGGACAGGAGGGTGGAGATATTGTGGCGTGCGCAGTACTCGATCCGGTCGAAAATCGTCGGATCGAGAAACGGCTCGCCGAGCCCGATGAGCATCATGTGCTCGGCTGAGCGGCCGGATTCCCGAACGAGGCGGTCGAAAATCTCGGCGGGCATATCTTCTTTGGGCTGCTTGTGGGTCTCGCGGGGACACATCGGGCAGTACAGGTTGCACTTTGCCGTCGTCTCGACGATATACTCGACCGGCAGGGCGCTCAACCCGCTGTGGCCGCGCAAGTAGCCCCAAAGTAGTCTGGCCCGGTTCCAGGCTCGCATTGCTTGATTCATTCATTCTAGCGGCCGGGGGGAGGACAGCGTGTAATGGACTTGAAGAACCGCGTCCGCATCCTCAATTCGCAGCCCGTCCGGCTCGGCGCACGCTACGTGCTCTATTGGGCACAGATGAACCGCCGGGTGGAGGGCAACCATGCACTGCTCCACGCCGCGGAACTGGCCAACAGCCTTGACCTTCCCGTTCTGTACTACGAAGGGCTGACATGCTCGTACCCGTACGCGAACGACCGCTTGCACACGTTCGTCCTGGAGGGCGTGCCGGACACGGAGCGGCGGCTGCGTAAGCTCGGGATTGGGTACGTCTTCCACCTGCGCCGCCGGCAGTCCGATCCTGACGATGCTCTCTACCGGTTGGCCCAAGACGCCGCCGCAGTCGTCACCGACGATTACCCGACGTTTGTTGCGCCGCGTCACAATGCCTCGGTTCCGGCGAAGGTGGGTGTCGCGTACCACGCGGTCGACTCCAGTTGCGTCGTGCCGATGGGCCTTTTCGGAAAGCGAGAATACGCGGCCTACACGATCCGCCCGAAGATCCGCCGTGTGCTTGGCGAGCATCTCGTCCCGCCGGGACCGTTGAAGGTGCGGGCGCGTTTTGCGGATCCCGTCGCGTCGTTCCACACGACGGTCGACGAGGCCCGCATCACGAGACTGGTAGCGGAATGCGAGATCGATCACAGCGTCCCGCCTTCGATCTCGTTTCGCGGCGGCCGCACGCAAGCCGAGAGGCGCCTTGAGCGATTTGTCAAGGACAATCTTCGCCGGTATTCCCGCCATCGGAACGAGCCTTCGGCGCACGCGACCTCCGATCTCAGCCCATACCTGCACTTCGGGAACATCTCGTCGCTCGAAGTCGCTCTCCGGGTCCGGGAACACGCATCGGAACACAAGCTGGTCGCGGATGAGTACCTGGAGGAGCTGATCGTCCGGCGTGAGCTCGCGTTCAATTTCGCCCGCCACACTCCACCGCCGTACACGCTCGAATGCCTGCCCGATTGGGTGAGAGCGACGCTGGCTAAACACGGCCGCGACAAACGGTCTCCCTGCTACACGCGCGAGCAGTTCGAGCGGGCGGAAACGCATGACGAACTCTGGAACAGCACCCAGAAGGAACTGCTGCTCCGCGGCAAGATCCACGGCTACTACCGGATGTACTGGGGGAAGAAGGTGATCGAGTGGTCGGCTGCCCACGAGGATGCGCTCTCAACTATGATCCACCTGCACGACCGCTATGCGCTCGACGGCCGCGACCCGAACACGTACGCGAACATCCTTTGGTGTTTCGGCCTGCATGATCGCCCGTGGAGGGAGCGGCCGGTTTTCGGAACCGTCCGATACATTTCACTCGACGGCATGAAGCGGAAGACGGACGTCGGCGCTTACCTCGCCGAGATTGCCCAGCTAGAGCGGACCGGGCAGGATCCATTTCGCCTACAATAGCGGACAAGTGAACTTCACAGTCACTGGGGCAACCGGATTTATCGGCCGGCGGCTTGTCCGGCGTCTTCTGGCCGAAGGCCACTCGGTCCACGTCCTGTCGCGAAAGGTTCGGGCCGGGTTCGGCCCGGAGGTCCGGTCGTCGGCATGGGATCCCGAGAGGGAGGACCCGCCCGCGGATTCCCTTTCGACGGCCGACGCGGTGATTCACCTGGCCGGAGCGCCGGTCGCGCAGCGCTGGACTCCCGTCGCGAAGGGTCGTATCCGGGAGAGCCGCGTGGAAGGTACGAAGCGGCTGGTCGGTGCGCTGGCCACGCTTTCGAGGCGCCCCCAGGCACTGGTCAGCGCCTCGGCGGTCGGCTATTACGGCTCGCGAGGCGACGAGGTGTTGTCCGAGGCCTCTTCGCCCGGCCGGGGCTTCCTCTCAGAGGTTTGCATCCAATGGGAGAACTCCGCGAAGGAGGCGGAACCGCTCGGGGTCCGGGTGGTGCGGCTGCGGATTGGAGTTGTTCTAGGCAAAGAAGGCGGTGCGCTCGCGCGCATGCTGCCTGCCTTCCAATGGGGAACGGGCGGACGGCTGGGGTCGGGCAAACAATGGATGTCGTGGATCGATGTGGAGGACCTTGTCAGCCTGATGCTGTTTGCCGCGCAAACCCCGAATCTGCGCGGACCGGTGAACGCCACCGCCCCGAATCCCGTGAACAACGCAGAGTTCACGGCAATCCTGGCAGACGTGCTGCGCCGTCC
>JAEHDI010000349.1 GCA_016880505.1 Bryobacterales bacterium
ACGGCCGGGGCGGAAGGGGCCCAGGTCCAGTGACGGCTCACGCCGCGCCACGAGATCGGCCACGATCTTCGCCGTGAGCGGCGCCAGCAGGATCCCGTTCCGGTAATGGCCCGTCGCGATGATGAGCCCCTCGGCGCCCGGCGGCCGGCCCAGGTACGGGAGCCGGTCGGGCGTCGCCGGCCGGAGTCCCGCCCACGTCGTCTCGACCGCGAATTTCCCGACTCCCGGAGCCAGGCGCTTCGCCTGGGCAAGCAGAAACGCCACTCCGTCGGCCGTGGTCGAGGCGTCGAATCCGGCCTCCTCAACCGTGCTCCCGACCAGGATCCGGCCTTCGGCCCTCGGAATGAGATAGCTGTCGTGAGAAATGATCGCCCGGCGGAGCGCGCCCGCCGGGCCCTGCCTCCGCCGCGCACTGGTGGTCGCCCGACTCTCGCTTCATCGCTTATCTCCAGTTCGACGTCAGCCGGCAGCCGCTGTATCCGCATGCGGACCTCCTCCCTCTGCGCCCCGCCTACGAGCCGCAGCGCTATCCCAAGGCGGGCGATCCCAACGCGTACCTGCGCCTCGGCGTCGTCCCGGCAGCCGGTGGCCGCACCCGCTGGATGAACCTCGCCGGTTCCCGCGACGACCTGCTCGCCCGCGTCTACTGGACGCCGGATTCGAAAAGCGTCTTCGTCGAGCGTCTGAACCGAATCCAGAACCGTCTCGAGCTCGTCCGGGCGGATATCGCGACCGGCGCGAGTCGTGTGATTCTGCGCGAGGAGGATCCCCACTGGGTCGATCTCGCCGGAGACCTCCGCTTTCTCCGGAACGGGCAGGAATTCCTTCGCACCAGCGAGCGCGACGGCTTCCGCCACATCTACCTCTACTCTGCGGACGGCCATGAGCTGCGCCGCCTCACACAAGGCGATTGGGAGGTGACGGAGATCGCCGGAGTCGACGAATCGTCCGGCCGCGTGTACTTCGTGTCGACCTCGCCTACACCGCTTGAGCGCCACCTCTACAGCGTGCCCCTGAGCGGCGGCGAGACCCGGCGAATCACTTGGCCCGCCGGGACCCACTCCATCCTCATGGCGCCCGGCTGCAAGAACTACCTCGACACGTTCTCGAGCTTCCAGTCGCCGCCACGCCGCTCCGTCTTCCGGACGGACGGCGTCGAGCAGGCCGTATTCCTCGAAGCCGACCGCACGCCTATCGAGGAGTACGATCTGCAGCCGGAGCAGATCGTCGACGTCCGGACATCGGATGGCGCGTCTCTCCATGCCCGGCTGATCCGTCCCGGCGGTTTTCGTCCCGGCCTCAAGTATCCGGCGGTCGTCATCGTCTATGGCGGTCCTAGCGCGCAGGACGTGGTGAATGAGTGGATGGGACCCTCGACGGAACAGCTCCTCGCGAGCCGCGGCTTCGTCGTCTGGCAGTTGGACAACCGCGGCTCAGCGGGTCGCGGTCATCGGTGGGAGACGGCGCTGTTCCGCAATCTCGGCGCGCGCGAATTGGAGGATCAGAAGGAAGGCGTCGCACGCCTCGTATCCATGGGCTTCGTCGACGCTTCCCGCCTCGGCATGCACGGATGGAGTTACGGCGGCTACATGACGCTCTACTCGCTGCTCAATGCACCCGAGTTGTTCCGCGCTGGCGTCGCCGGGGCGCCCGTCACCGACTGGCGCAACTACGACACCATCTACACCGAACGCTACATGGGCCTGCCCGCGGACAATCCGGACGGCTACCGCCGCAGTTCACCGGTCCACTTCGCCGCGCAGCTCAAGGCGAAGCTTCTGCTCGTTCACAACTTCGAGGACGACAACGTGCTTTATCAGAACACACTGCAAATGGCGGACGCGCTACAAAAGGCTGGCAAGCCGTTCGAGCTCATGACCTACCCGCTCAAAACCCACGGAACCTCCGGCGCCTACCGTCGCCATTTCCTGGAGACGCTCACGTCGTTCTTCGAACGCACCCTCAAATAGTCCGGGTGACTGGCTTTCGTGTCCCAAGCGTTTTTTGCGCGTGGACACGATTGCCTGTCACCCGCTCAGATTTCGATTGCCCATCGCCCGCTCAAATCTTCACCTGAGCCGCGCGGGCTTTCCTCCCTCTTCCTTGCTCCGCTTGGCGGCGTCCATAAACGCGAAGATCTCGATCGTCTCCGCGTTGGACACGGGCGGCTGCTTCGTCTGAAAGAACTTCACTACCTCTTCCAACAGGCCCTCGTACCC
>JAEHDI010000350.1 GCA_016880505.1 Bryobacterales bacterium
CGCCGGCCAGGGCCGCGTAACGGCGCGCCGCGGTCCAGCCCCTGCCGGAGACGAGAAGCGCCTCAGCCGCGCAACCCGCGGCGAGCAACCCGACGCAGGCCAGAAGAGCGAGAAACCCGCCGTGAAGGTTCGCCCAGAGGGCTGACAGCGGCACGAGAATCCAGACAGAGACCCCTGGCGCGCGGCGGTCCCGCTCCAGCACCCATAGCGACACGGCGAGCAGAAGAAGGGTGAAAATATGCGGCCGAGCCAGGAAATGAATGGACGCCGCACCCACGCAAGGCAACACGACGGCCAGGGCCGCGAAGACATTGGCGCCCCTCCAGAGCATGTGCCGGAAAAGGACGACAGCAGCGAGCGTGATCACGACCCCGGCTACCACGACCACGCCGACAAGACCCCACCGGTCGTGGAGCAGAGCAAAGATGACATCGGCGAGCCACTCCCAGGCGAACCATGGCTCTCCCGGCCGCGAAAATGAGAACAGGTCGGTTGTGGGTACGGAACCGGTATTGAGAACGTAATCGCCGGTACGAATGTGCCAGCCGGTGTCGCCGTCGGCCAGCAAGGCTTCCCATCCGCTCCCGGTGGCGAACAGCCACACGAGCAGGGACACGAACAGGAAATCCGACAATGACGGCGCGGCGTGCGGAAGCAGGCGGCCGACTTCGCGACGAATGTACACGGCTCCCTGTATTGAAATCGGAGCCGCGCAGCGCGGAGTTTAGGGGCGCAGCAGGTTCTACGCCTTCTTGATGTCGTCCTTTCCGAAGTCCCACTCAACGACACGGCCCTCACGGGAAGAGAGGTTCACCATGTGGGCACAGGCTGCCGCGTGATGACCGGCGGTTGCGTCCTGCCAGTACGGCTTGCGCGTTCGGATCGACTCGAGGAAGTGCCCGAAGTGAGCCACTGTGGAATCCTTGCCTTCCTCGCGGTACGATTCGCTGCCCGGTAGGATACGCGCCTTCCGGCTGCTTGGCACTTCCCGCGCCTGGATCTTCGGATCGCGGTAGTAGGCCTCTTCGAGCGCCTGCGACCAACTGTCGACAATCCAGCGGTTGTCGTCATTCACGTGTTCCGGACGGAGAGTCAGGTCGGCGAAGCCGATGGACAGAGTGCCTTCGGTGCCGAGGATCTGGAAGTTCGACTCCGCGGCAGCTTCGTTATTAAACGTGCCGCTGAGGTTCGCCGAAAATCCGTCCGGATACTCGAGTACGCCGTTGACGGTGTCCGGCACCTCACGCGTCTCCTTCCAGCGGTAGAGTTGGGCGAGTGCAAGCGCCTTCGACGGCACCTTCGCGTCCATGAGGAAATGAATGGTTGTGCAAAGGTGCACGAACAGGTCGGTCGAGATGCCGCCCGAGTAATCCCAGAAACAGCGCCACCGGAAAAACCGCTCGAGATTGAACGGCCGTTTCGGCGCCGATCCGAGGAACATCTCCCAATTCACCGTCTGCGGCGAGGCGTCCGGAGGGATGGGATAAATCCACGCGCCGGACGGAGTGTTGCGATTGTACGCCGCGCGGATCATTGTGATTTTGCCCAGCCGGCCGGATTTGATGATCTCCTTCGCCTTTCGCTCGGTCTCGGAGCTCATGCCCTGGCTGCCGACCTGAAGCATCCGCCCGGTTTCCTTCGCGGCCTGGATGATCTCTACACCCTCGGAGGACCGGTAGGTCAGCGGCTTCTCGCAATAGACGTCCTTGCCCGCCCGGAGGGCCTCGATCACCATCTGCTTGTGCCAGTGATCGGGTGTCGCAACGACGACCGCGTCGATCGACTTGTCGGCGATGATCTCGCGGTAGTCCTTGACTGCCTTGGCGCGTCCGCCGGTGCGCTCGATGGCGCGCTCAACGCGTCCCTTGTACGCGTCGACGACGGCGACAACCTCGGCGCCTGGGTTTTCGGCATCGAAACGGCGCGGAACCTGGCCCGCAGGAACATCACGGCACTGGAGAAGTACGATCACGTCGTCAGCGACTGCGCCTCGTGCGGCGCGGCCCTCAAGGAATACAAGCA
>JAEHDI010000035.1 GCA_016880505.1 Bryobacterales bacterium
ACCGAGCACTGGGATGGATCGCGTGGAAGTACAAGGCGGCCTCCTGGACGCTCTGGGAGTTGGATTTCAATTCTCTGCGCGCCTGGATCTATCCGGAGACCTATCCGGATGTCCGGGGAGAGCAGAACGGCCACGGAATGCTGATCTACCGCGGCGAGACGATGGGACTGGCCGAACCCGTGGCCAGCATCCGGTTGAAACAGTTGCGGCGCGGCAGCCAGGACTATGAATATTTTTGGCTGCTGGCCCAAAAGTCGGGCGGCCGCGGGCAGGCGGACGAGGCGATCAACGGCATCGTGAGCAATTTCGTGGAATGCAACTGCGGCGTCGAGCCGTTGGGAACGCCAGGAATGTGGAAGCACAACCCGGACGAGTGGGAGCGGGCGCGCATCAACGTTGGGGAACTGATCGACAAAACCAGGTAAGAAAAGCGGCCCGACCCAAGGAGGGCCAGGCCGCTCGTTTGCAGAAAACCAGGAGCTCACCCGTTGTTGACGCGCAGGTTGTTCTTCACCGAGAACACCCCCGAGACGCCATTCGCGGCGAGGAATGCGATATTCCGGTCCATCTCATTGGCTACAACGCCCTCCAGCGTGACGTTGCCGTTCTTCACAACAATTCGGATCGGCGCGATTGCTCCGAGATTGTACCGGAAGAGCGCGCTGTTCCCGTAGACAGCACGAAGGACACCCCGCCGGATCCGGTCGTCGTGGAACGACACCGGCAGAACCTCGATGCGGTTGTCGACCGCCGACACGCCCTCAATCTGCTTCACAACCCGTTCGGCAGTCGGCCGGAGCGTCGGCCGGCTCACCTGTCCCAACAGGACGACCGTATTGCCCTCCACGCGGAAGGCAAGATTGTCAAAAACTCCGTAGTAGGGGAGCATCAGCAACTCGTGACGGACCTTCTGCTCCAGTTGGCCGTTGCCGGTCGCCCCTTGAGCCAGCAGCGGAGCGGCTATCAACGCCACCGCCGCCACCACAAGCAATTTCCGAAAGCTACTGCGTTTCATCATCCCCTCCTTCTACTCACTGAGATGCACGATGCGATGGGGTAGTTGCAGGGGCGACAGACCTTAACAGAAACTTTACAGAAATACACCCAAGGTATTGATAATCTTCAGAATATTGACGCCGAAGGCGAGTTCTTCCCCGGTATCGTTGCCGCGGGTGTGAAGGGCCACGGGGGCGCGGGTGTCGCGCTCCATCCAGAGCGCGCCGGAGTCCCCGCCGTGAGTCAATTCATATTGAATCGGGAAGCCGTCCGGTACGGCGATGGTCACACGGTCGCCATCCACTTCGCGAATTACGCCCTCCGTGATCCCGGTAGCGACCCCGGATTTCACCACACGCATCCCGGCGACAGGATTGCCGGGGATGCTGGGTTTCCCGAGTCCGAAGATTTCGGCGGCAGTGAGCACGCCGTCTACGACACGCGCCGCGGCGCAATCGACAACCGGGTCCGCACGGTCCGCCGACAGCCGGGCGACGAGGGCGTCAGGCTCGCCGTCAAGGGGCTGGTAGACCGGCTCGCCGTCCGGAAAAGCGCTGCCGTCCGTGCGGCAAAGCACGTGGTAGCAGCTCACGATCCAATGGCCGCCGGCAGCGTCCGTGGCGATGAAGCCGAGGGTGCCGAGCTGGTCCACCACCGGGTTGTAGACGGCGATTCCACCGGTGAGCGGCCGGTATTTCAGAGCATGGTTTCGAACGATGATGGCGGCCTCCTACTGCCACATCGGCGAAGGCTTTCGCTCGAGGCGCCGCTCCTCGACCGGATCGAGGTCCGGCATGAAGTCCAGCCCGGTGCGCTCTTCGATCCAGTCGATCGACTGTATGAATTGCTCGAAGTGGAGGGGCCGGGGATAGGCTTTGTTCTCCATCACGAACGCGATGGCCTCCGAATCGCCGGACGCTCCCTTGGCGACCACGATCTTGTAGAAGTGAGTCGGCACGCCGACATTGTCTTTGCCGATCGTCGTGTACTCGATCAGACCGTCGGCCGTTTTCTCATCTTCCTCGGCGGGATCATAGAACATTCCGCCCGTGATCTGCCACGTCTGGCCGCGCTTTACTGTCCATTTCCGGGCCAGGTCTTCGAGTTCGCGCCACGCCTGCTGGTTCAGTTTTGGCTTCTGCGGAGCCATGTTGGAGAGAAAGAAAGTTTCGTCCTTGAGCCGCTGATCCTGGGCCTGGTTTCCGGCGGGCGCCTGGTGGCCACGGTCGTAACCGGAGCCTTTATAGTCCACCAGCTCGGCGCGTTCCTTCGGGGGGAGGAGCGGGTCCGGGGTGAACTTGCTGCCCCGTTTCGCGGTGCCGCTCAATTGCTGCGCGGTGACGTCTTCGCAGACCCACAGCGGCACTTTGTCGAGCGAGCTGTGTTGCAGCACGTAGCCATCACGGAAGACGAAGCGAGTGGGCCCGAAGTCCCATTTGGGGTTGGTCCGTGGCATGCCGAAAACGCAGTTACGGTCGGCGCGTTTCTGGTCGTCGGGGCTCAGCCCGGCTTCGCGGACGGTCCAGACGGAATATCGGGCGGCGCGTGTGCGAAGCGTGGAGTGTCCGCATCCAGCGAGGACAACGAGCGCAACCGCGACGACGGACGCAATATGACGAGTTTTCATCGGCCCTCCGATCCCATCTATAGTGCCGGACGGCCGCACCGCGTTACAAGGGATTCAGCCTTTGGCCGGCAGTTCGTCGGCGCAGGTCTTGACACCGAGCTTCTTCAGGATCGTGATCATCGGGCACCAGTCGGTAAAGGCCGATTGAAACAGGTTCAGCCCGACGAAGGCGGTGAAAAGGTACCAGTAAGGGTTCACCCAGTGGCCCAGCGCCATGCTGGCCAGAACGAACGCCCCGGCAATCATGCGAAGGTAACGATCTACAGTCATCGTCAATCTCCTCTTACGAACCCAGATGCGGACCAGTGGAAAAGGTGACGGGAAGCCTCAGCTCCCCGCCATTCTTTTCTTGTTCACAATGTAGTACACAATCGGGACGGTCATGCGGGACAGGGCCAGCGAGGCGACTTCGCCGGCCATCAGGGCAATCGCGAGTCGGCGAGATTCGCGGTTTCTGGCCTAAGATTCTGAAACGGCTGGACCGTTTGGCGCACCATATATTCCTGGAGGAGCCCCCGTATTGTCCAAGATCAAAGCGGTATTGCAGTGGAGTGTGGGGACGGTTGTGTTTGCCAGCGCCAGTCCCGTTTGTTTTGGAGGTCCGGCCTCACCCTCTACTTTGGACTCTCTTCTCACTGACGCAAGCGAGGTCGTGGTTGCCACTGTCGAAGGGAGCATCGTCAACGGGACAGCCGTGGGCAATCTCGTCGTCGAGCGAGTGTTGCGGGGTGAATTGCGGCCCGGCTCGGCGTTGCAACTGACCTGGACGCGACGTCCGACCGTTCAACCGATGTCTCGGCCTCTTCACAAAGACAGGGGGTTGTTTTTTCTCCGGAAGGACACGCGCGGGTATTGGAGTATCGTCCCGGCAACAAACGGGAACGTAGAGTTTGACATGCTGTATTTCTTTCTACCGAGCGGGCCGAAGCCCGAGGAATACAGAGCGGGCCCGGGAGCGACGATCGAAGAGAAAATCTTTCTCGAGCTGGCATGGGCGGCGTCCGTCGGATGGCCTCCGGATCGAGGTGCAGTCTACGATCTCCTGGGTGTTTTCAGGGGTCACCTCAACTCCTCGGCGGCGCGCAGGACGTTCGCGCGATTTGCGCAGAGCAACGTGGAAAGTATCCAGGCCCTTGGTTTGAGGGCTTTGATTGCAGAAGGCGACGTTGGGGCGCTGGAGCGGGTCGCATCGGAGCAGGATAAATTGATGGCGTCGTCTTTTGGCAGAGCGATTGCCCAGGACTTGCGTTTCTACTTTCGGAATGCCGAACCAGCGGCTGTGCGCATTCTCGGACCCTTGGCGACCTCCGAGAACATTCGTGGGGAAGTCAGAATCGCCGCGGCGACGGCTCTGGCGAGGGTTCATACTCGGGAATCTCTACCGTACCTTGCCGGGTTGCTGGGGAGTCCCGATCTAGTGCTGCGTACCTTGGGCGTAGGCGGGATGGCAATGTTTGCGAATAACGTGCCGATCAACTCGCATCACCCTGCTCCAGGGGACTGGCCTTATCGCACGGAGGAAACGATCGCCCATTCGACGATGGATCCCAACACGATCGGGCGGAACGAGTCTTACTACGTGGGCTTCTGGAAGAACTGGTGGTTTCAGAATAAGGAAACGCTCATCACACCGCCATAGCTGGAGCGCAAGCAGTCTCCTCTGAGCAACCCAGATGCGGACCAGGGGAAAAGGTGACAGGGCAGCCTCAGTTCCCCGCCGCTTTCCTTTTGTTCACGATGTAGTACACAATCGGGACGGTCATGCGGGACAGAGCCAGCGAGGCGACTTCACCGGCCATCAGGGCAATGGCCAAGCCCTGGAAGATCGGGTCGAACAGGATGACCCCCGCGCCGACCACCACCGCCGCCGCGGTCAGCACCATCGGCCGGAACCGGACGGCGCCCGCGTCCACAACGGCCTCGTCGAGCGGCATTCCCTCCTTGAGGCGCAACTCGATGAAATCCACCAGGATGATGGAGTTTCGCACGACGATCCCGGCGCCGGCGATGAAGCCGATCATCGACGTAGCGCTGAAGAACGCGTTCAGCAGACCGTGGGCCGGCAGGATTCCCACCAGCGAGAACGGAATCGCCGCCATGATCACGAGCGGGGTGATGAAGCTCTGGAACCAACCCACAACCAAAACGTAGATCAGGATCAGAACCGCGGCGAAAGCGATGCCGAGGTCCCGGAAGACCTCGTAAGTGATGTGCCACTCGCCGTCCCATTTCATGGCGTAGCGGGAATCCTCGAAGGGCTGCCGGGCGGTGTGCTGCTCGATGGTGTAGCCCTCGGGGATCTTGATTTCCGCGATCTTGGGGCTCGTGGCCAGGATGGCGTAGACGGGGCTTTCCATCGCGCCCGCGACGTCGGCGGTAACGTAGGTGACCGGCATCAGATTCTTGTGATAGATGCTCTTCTCCGCGAGCGTCCGTTCGGCGCGAACCACCTCCCGCAGCGGCACGAGGCTGCCCGTCCTGCCCATTACCTTCAGATTCTGGATGCGGTCGAGGTCGGAGCGTGTGGCGCGGTCGAGCCGCAGGGAGATGGGTACATCCTCCTTCTCAGAGTCGGCGTGCAGCAGGCCGGCCGGCTCGCCTGCCGAGGCGATGCGCATAGTGCGCGCGATCTCCTCCTCCGAGACGCCGTTGAGCGCCGCTTTTTCCTTGTCCACGATCAGCCGGTACTTCGGCTGGTCGTCCTCGACGTACCAGTCGACATCGACGATCCCGGGCGTGCCCTCAAGGATGCCGCGGATTTGCCGGGCTACCCGGAGCCTGCCCTCCTCGGCTGGGCCGTACACCTCCGCAACCAACGTCTGGAGCACCGGCGGACCGGGCGGAACCTCGGCGACCTTGACGTTAGCGCCGTACTGCTTCGCAATCGGAAGAATCACGTTTCGAACCCGCTTTGCGATTTGGTGACTCTGCTCGTCGCGGTCGTGTTTCGCCAGCAAGTTGACCTGAATGTCGGCGACGTTCGAGCCGCGGCGCAGGTAGTAGTGACGGACCAGACCGTTGAAGTTGTACGGCGAAGCCGTGCCCGCATAAGTCTGGAGATTGACAACCTCACGCTGCGTCAGCACGGCCTCGGCGAGCTTCTTCGTGACGCGCGCGGTTTCCTCCAGCGTGGTCCCCTCGGGCATGTCCACAATGACCTGAAACTCGCTCTTGTTGTCGAAGGGCAGCATCTTTACTTCGACGAACTTGATGTAGACG
>JAEHDI010000036.1 GCA_016880505.1 Bryobacterales bacterium
AGGATGCGATGACGGGCGCTGCTGCGCTGATTGTCGTGCTGGCATCAACGCCAGCAATGTCCTCCGAGGCAGGCCGCTGGGTCCAGGCGAAGTTTCTCGGGAAGGCAGATGCCGCGCCTATGAGGCCGCACCTGATCGTGCGGAACAAGACAGGCCGCATCGAAAAGAACCGGATCAAGGGTCGGACGCTAAACATCGCCGGAAAGCTCTACGAGCGTGGGATCGTAATGCCGTTGCCCGGCGAGGTGGAAGTCCACCTACCGTGTCCGGGCCGTGCATTCGAAGCCGTCGTCGGGGTCGACGGCAACGACCTCGGCTACTACTCGAACGCCGGCCGGGGCAGCGTCGTGGCGTCGGTGGAGGTAAACGGCCAGGAGAAGTTCCGGAGCGGCGTTCTGAAAGAGGGGATCAGCGGCACGCCTGTTCGGCTCGATCTCGGCGGCTCGACCGTGTTCCGGCTAAAACTCGCACCCGTCGGCGAACGGACGCGGACGTATCAGGCGGAGTGGGACCAGGCCGATTGGGCGGACGCGCGCGTCACGCTGGAGGACGGCGCAATCGTGTGGCTCGCTGATCTTTCGGTTGGCCCGCTCGCCGGGACCTACGACTCCGAGCCGCCTTTCTCATTTCGCTACGGCGGGCGGCCCTCAGGCGAACTGCTCGGCGCGTGGAAAGTTGACCGCACTACGCGAGAGAGAGACAGTTCCCGAATTGAGTACATCACTACGTACGCAAACCCGGAAACCGGGCTGTCGGTTCGCATGGAGGGCGTCTCTTACCGAGACTTTCCGGTTGTCGAGTGGACCGTCTTTCTGAAGAACATCGGCGCAGCGGCAACTCCCATCGTCGAGGACCTCCAGGCACTCGATACGTGGCTGGAAAAGGACCGCGAGGGGGAGTTCCTCCTGCATCATTTCAAGGGCAGCCCGAATTCGCCCACCGACTACCAGCCGCTCGAGACACCGCTTCCCGCGAAAGCGAACCTGCGCATTACGACGCGCGGAGGGCGTCCTACCGACACCGACCTCTGTTACTTCAACGTCGACTGGCCGGCCCGCGGCGTCATCATTGGGCTTGGTTGGCCGGGGCAGTGGGCGGCGCAGTTCGAGCGCAACGAGGGGACGCGGGTACGGGTGCGCGCCGGGCAGGAACGTACGCGGTTTGTCTTGATGCCGGGCGAGGAAGTCCGTACGCCACTCGTGGCGATGGTGTTCTGGGAGGGCGACTGGATCGACGGCCAGAACCTGTGGCGGCGATGGATGATCGCGCACAACGTTCCACGCCCCGGCGGCAGACTCCCGCCATCTCAACTCGCCGGCGGCAGTAACCGCCACACCATCGAGATGCAGGATGCAAATGAGGAGAATCAGCTACATTTCCTGAACCGAGACCTCGATGCGGGCCTTCCGCTCGACTACTGGTGGATGGATGCGGGCTGGTATCCGTTCCGCGACGGGTGGTGGAACACCGGAACCTGGGAACCTGATCCGAAACGCTTCCCTCGCGGGCTCACGCCCGTCACCCAAGCCGCTCATAAGCGCGGTGTAAGAACGATCGTCTGGTTTGAGCCCGAGAGAGTGGCGCCCGGATCGTGGCTTTACGAAAATCGCAGCGAGTGGCTGATCGGACCGGACGGCAAGAACAAACTGCTCTACCTCGGGAACGAGGAAGCGCGGCGGTGGCTGGTGGAGCATGTGAGCCGGCTGTTGCGTGAGCAGAACATTGACCTTTACCGCCAGGATTTCAACTTTGAGCCATTAGAACTCTGGCGCTCCAACGACCCGCCGGACCGGCAGGGGATCACGGAGATCAAACACGTCATGGGGTATCTCGCTTACTGGGATGAACTCCGAAGGCGCTTTCCAAACATGCTGATCGACACGTGCGCGTCCGGCGGCCGGCGAAACGACCTGGAGACCCTGCGGCGAGCCGTGCCGTTGTGGCGGAGCGATTTCGCCTACGAGCCGTCGGCCATGCAGCAGTTTACTTACGGAATGGCGTTCTGGATTCCGTACTTTGGTACGTCGTTCAACTCGCTCGACCCTTACATATTTTGGAGCCAGATCACGCCTGCGACCGCCATCGGCCTGGAACCAGGGAGATCGGACGGCGGCTATCACCGCACGCTGGAACTGGTCGGACAGTGGCGTCGGATGGCGGACTTTTACTACGGCGACTACTATCCGCTGACACGGTACTCCACCGAGAACACCGACTGGATGGCATGGCAGTTCAACCGGCCCGAACTCGGTGACGGCGTGGTGCAGGCATTTCGCCGTCCGGCAAGTCCGTTTGAGACAGCGCGGCTCAAGCTGCGGGGGCTCGTGGCGGAAGCACGATACAGGTTCTGTGAGCTAGATTCACAAAATTGCAGCGAGTGGACCGGGAGCGACCTGCTCGGTCGCGGCCTGATGGTGGCGATCCCCTCCCGGCCAGGCGCCGTGGTCCTGACGTACAAGCGGGTCAACGCCCGGCGCTGAGCCGGGAGAGCCCCTCGGTCAGCTCGATGCGCGTGCCCC
>JAEHDI010000351.1 GCA_016880505.1 Bryobacterales bacterium
GCTTCCGGGAGTGGCAGCAGCTCTTTGATCCGGTCGTAATCGAAGGCCGTCAGCAGCGCGCCTCCACGGCCGGGCTCTTCGTAGTAGCCTTCCACCGCACGGTGCGCGTAGAAATTGTACTCCACCACCGGCAATCCCGCCCGGCCCGCCGCGCGGATTGACTGCCGGACGTTCTCGATCTCCCGGTCACGCCCCGGCCTTCCGTAGATCACGCTTGGAAAGCCGCCGATCATCATGTTCCCGACGCGGAGGCCGGCCGCCTTCAGCCGCTCAACAACGGAGCGGATGTCGGCCTCCTGCCACACCTCGCGCGAGTTCGGGTACTCCCGCAGCGAGCTTGGCCCACCCATGCCGACCCAATCCACGCCAAGCTGCTTCACCGCCCGTAAAGTCCCCTCCTCCAGATTGGAGATCCACAAGCAGATTCTGATGCCGTCCCCGCTCTCCGCCGCCCGTGGCCCGGGAACCATCGCGAGCGGCGCTGCGGCTGCCGTCCCCCGAATCAGTGTTCTGCGCGAAAAATCGGCTTGCATTGAAGATCTCTCGTCCTTTCTTACCACTGGATGCCGGCGATCATAACAGATGCCCCAAGCCGGGTTGGCGTATGTGAGGGCGATCGAAGATCTTCATAAACAGATGTTAATATCTTTATATCTTTGCGTTTCGGCGTGGAATCGGATATCCTGTACTTGCGATTACTCCTCACTGCTGATTACCCGCATGGCCCGTCAAGCGCACGCAACCAGAGAGGCATTGCCGCCGCAGCCCGTCCCCGCGGGCGGGAGCGCATTTCTATCTCCTGAGTGGATCCACCAGGTGGTGGCGGCCATTGAAGAGGCCAAGGCGAAAGACCCGTACCTCCGCGGCCTTGTTGGCGATCTCACCTTCAAAGTTGCCTACGTGATTGAAGACGCTCCCAGTTGTGTGCGATCGCTCTATGGAAACGGCAGTAAGGTTGTCGTTTGCGTCTCGTTGCGAAATGGCGCAGTCGAGGATTTCAAAGCCGGAAGCCGGACTCCGTCCCATCCGGTCGACTTGATCGTAACCGTCCCTTACGGCATCGCCGAAAAGCTCTTCCGGGGCGAGATCGGCGCGGCATCGACGTTGCTCGGTGGCGAAGTTCGGGTGAAACCCGTGAACGGCTTCGCCGCGTGGACAAAGATGGCCGCCAAGTCGCTGGTCTCCGCGTCGCAAGTCCTCAAGACCGCAAGGACCGTACCCACGAGGTTCAGCCTGGAGTCCTGATTCACGCCGCCCGCCCGGCGCGTCACTTCGTGTTGACGATTCCCGGCGCCCAGTGCAGTGCATTCTCCCGGTAGATCTTCTTGAGAACTTCGCCGGGCAGCGCCAACCCCTGCACCTTTCGTCCTTGCATCTCGACGGTTTCCGCGGTCGCCAGAAACTTCCAGTCGCGCTCGAGCTCGGCCTGCCAGTTCCGGAGGGATTTCCCCGCGTCGTTCCACGTCATCAGAACAAAATCGGTCGCGTAGAGGAAACGGTCCGGGTATTTCAGAAGCACCCGGCGTACTTTCTCCCGGTCCTGGCGCGACAGGTGGACCACCCTGGCCGCCATGTCCACCGCGAAGTTCGGGTATTTTTCCAGCCGCTGCTCGATCTCGGCGATATCCTCCTCCATGCTCCCGAGGTGACAGCCGATCACGCGCAAACGGGGGTGCCGCGCCACGAGGCGGTCCCGCGCAGCCAGAATCTGGTCCTTGGACGGCACTCCGGGGCGCCGGAAGACGTGCCAGTACGGATTGCTCTCGTAGTAGCTGGTGTCCGGGTCGGACGGGTCGAGCGGTTTCCAGGCAATGGCCGGTTCAGCGAGGTGCGCGTACAGGGTCTTGCCGCGCGCGGCGATCGCCTCCATGATCGGATCGAAGACCGGGTTGTCGGGCATGAGGTACTGCCCGGATTTCGACCGTATGTCCAAGCCGATCGTCTTGTAGATCTTGACTCCGATGGCGCCGTCCCGGAAGGTCTGATCGAGTTGCGCGATCGCGGCATTGGCGAAGCCGGGCTTCTCCCAGCCCTCGGCATCGAATGTGGAAACCCACGCGGCTCGCCCCCCGGTAGCGCGGTACAGCGCCTTTGCGGCGGTGTGCTGCGGCTCAGCCTGCTCGAAGCCGCGATCCTTCGGATCGATCACACAGATGTTGACCATCCGCAGGTTCAACTTCTCGAGGAACCTGACTACTTGCGGGTCGGCCGTATACACGTGGGCGTGCGCGTCGATCGCCCCGATCGAGGAAAGCGTGAGCGGCTGTCCCTGACCACAAGCCCCCGGCACGAGCGCCACGGCCGCGAGCAGCACAAAAACGGCGAAACGGTTCATCAGAGTATTGGACCAATCTGGCCAAGCCTTGGCAACTCCCGCAAGAGAGGAAAAAACTCGTCATTGGATGAGCTTTCGGGACTGCCATTCGGTGAGTTGGCGCCTGGCCACGTCGGCCATGGGAGACGCCGGCTCCAGTTCC
>JAEHDI010000352.1 GCA_016880505.1 Bryobacterales bacterium
GGATGCGCTCGTCAATCGTCAGCACCACATCTCCGCCGGGCCGGGCCTCGGCCGCGATTTGAGCGAGGATGCCGCGCCGAAGCACGTCGGTTAACACTCGCGCCTTGCCGGCCCGGCCCCGCAGGACCCCGTCGAACGTCTGCTCGACGCCGGTGTTTCCTCGTTCCTGGTGGTCGACCGCGCCGATTACGTGCGCGGCCAGCGTTCCCTTCGGATAGCTGCGTTTGCTCTCCCGGCGGAATTCGATCCAGTCAAGCCCCAGGCTTCGCAGCCGCTCCGCTTCTCCGAGGCTGACCTTCCGCTTCACCCACAGGAAACCGCGTCCGCGCTGTGCGGCCTCGGTCATCCTTCCGAACAGTTCGCGGCGGTCGAGTCCGAGGATCGGTGCCAGAATGCCGGAAGCCACCGAAAGTTCCGGCGCCCGCCTCGGGTTGATGCAGACCGATTCCACGGCCAGGCTCATCGCCAGCGGCTGGCCATTCCGGTCGAGAATAGCGCCGCGCGGCGCCGAGAGTTCCACCCGTTGCCTCTGCTGCTGCTCGGCCAGTTGTCGGTAGGTTTGATGCTGGAAAACCTGAAGGTACACGAGCCGGCCCACGATCGCCAGTATCCAGAGGGCGGCCAGCGCCACCAACACCGCCAGCCGCTGTCCGCCGCTTCCGGGGTGGCGATTTCCCAACACGCGGAATCTCGCGTTGGCGGGTCTGATCATCGGCTCATCCGTCTTGGCTGTTTCGTGGATTTGGCGTTCTCCGTGCCACGACTCGACTCAGCTTCCGCTTCGGCTATTTCGACCGCACATTCATCGCGAGCGAGCCGTCGGCGCTCGGGTTCAGGTACACCACTTGGCCGGGCGCCGGGTCGATGAACTCCTGTGTCTTCGCCATCTCCTCAATCCGCTCCGGGCTGAGCAGCCGCGCCTCTTCGATCTCCAGCGACCGGTGCTCTACGGCCAGCTTCTGCTGCTGCGCCTTCAGGGATTCGATCTGGTATCCGGCAAGCACCCCGTAAGCCTTCGGCCACAGCATCACGAGCAGAAGCAGGGTCAGCGCGCACGTGGTCGCGATCATCCGCAAGCAGCGCTTGCTGGCCTGAGGGTTCGCCTGCCGGATCAGCCTCGAGTTGTCGATGGCCTTGCGGTAGAAGTAGACATCTTCATTCGGAAGGGCTCGCAATCTGTAGATGTCCGCCCTCTCCTCGCGCGCGTCGGGCATCACCGCTGTCCTGTTGTCCGCCACCGCGCCGTATCTTCCGTACCATGTCGCCTGCGTCGCCATTGCCGACTCCAGCTATCTCATCTCCACCGCCCGGAGCTTCGCGCTCCGTGACGGCGGGTTCCTCTGTGTTTCCTCTTCGGTTGGCCTGACAACGTGCTTCGTAAGCAGGATCGCTCGTCCCTGCCGGGCCAGGCCTTGAAAACTCTGTTTCACCTTGCGATCTTCCAGGCTCATGAAGGTGATCACCACGATCCGCCCTCCGCCCGCCACGATTCGCGGCGCCGACTCCAGCAACCGGTCCAGCTCCGCCTGTTCGTCATTGACCGCCATCCTCAGAGCCATGAAAGTCTGGGTCGCCGGATGAAGTCGACCCGTTCGGGGCGCGGCCTGCTCCACTACTCTGGCCAAGTGCAGTGTGCTTCGAATCGGCCGCGCCCGAACGATGGCTCTGGCAATCTTCCGCGCCCTCCTTTCCTGGCCGAGCCCGAAGATCAGGTCGGCCAATGCCTTTTCGGCGATGGTATTCACGATCTCCGCCGCCGTCGGCTGCTGGCTGCGTTCCATGCGCATGTCCAGCGGTCCGTCGGCCGAGATCGAAAAACCTCTTTCGGCGTCCGTCAACTGGTAACGGCTCACGCCCAGGTCGGCCACCAGGCCGTCCACTTGAGCGATCCCCAGTTCGGTGAGCGCCGCTTCCAACTGCGAGAACCTTGCCTGCCGGAACCGGATACGGCCGGCCCATTGCGCCGTGTTCGCTTCGGCCATCGCAAGCGACTCGGCGTCCCGGTCGCAGGCGATTGCCACTCCGGTCGTCAATCGCTCCGCAATCGCTGCCGTGTGGCCCCC
>JAEHDI010000353.1 GCA_016880505.1 Bryobacterales bacterium
AACAGCAAGGTCCTGGAGTACGGCCACCCGCACAACACTTTCACGAGTGGCTATCGGCCGGTCTACGGCAACCCCGCTCTCGGTATTGGATGGACGTTCACAATCGGAAAGATCGGATGGTGCGGGGTGTCCGCCGCGGGCCGATGCTATTTCGGACCCGACGGGTCGGAGACCCTCTTGTTCCCCGACCCGCTAAACCCCAGCTACATGATCACGCAGGACGGCAGTCAGCTCCGGGCGTATCCCGCGGGGGCAAACGGCCCTTACACGATGTGGGACGGTGACGGAAACGAGTACTCCTTTACTTGGCCGGTGACAGGCTACGACGACGTTCCGGAAGTGAACAACGGTTATATTCGAGACTACGGACGTGGCCGCGACGGCTGGTATGTGACAACCATCAAGGATCGGTTCAACAACCAGATACTCATCGACTATTATGCTGCAGCCAATCCATGCCAATACAGCGGCTTCACCTGCCCGTATGCGACGACGATGAACTGTGGAGGTGCGGGCAACTCCTGGATACCTCACCTCGTGAAAACGCAAGTCGCCGGCGGCGCTGTCCAGCAGGCGCTCGAAGTGACCATCAATCCGACGACGAAGATGATCCAGTCGTTGAGTTTCAAGTGGTACCGGGACAGCTTGCTTGTCGAGCAAACGGCGACTTGGAATCTCGAGTACAGCACCGTCGACATCTATCGCGGGTCACCGAACTGCGACAGGGCGACCCTACTGACGCTGCAGGCCGTTCGGCTTCCGGCGGACATTGTCGGGACGAGCGGCTATCGCTTCGATTATCACACGACGCAGGGTTACCAGGGACTCATTCGGACAATGACGCTCCCTACAGATGCGGTCATCCGGTATGACTACGGACTCTACTTCTTCTACCAGGGCCGACAGGCGACAATCGAGGAGGGATCCTCTTGCAGCCTGCAACCGCCGCCGCCCGGAACGACGTTTGCCAAAAAGTCGCTGATCGCCACGGTGGGCGGAGGAGGGAATGCTCCCATCGGTGGCCCTGAAGCCCCGACCGGAGAGTGCCTTCCCGGGACGGACGAGCGTCAATACGGCCAGAGCCAGGCTGGGGTCATGCGTCGGACCGTCAGCGGCGCGACGCTCGAGGTCGGCCAGACCGACTACACGGAGTATGCGCTGCCGCACGGTGAAACTGGAGCCACGGAAGCGCAGACGATTACTGTGATCCTGCGACCAGCTGACGTGGATGGACGGCGCCGAGCGGAGGGGATTCTCTTCGTCTCCGCGCCCTTGACTCCAGAGTTGGGTTCCCAGCCGGGCGACCAGACTGGTGCCGACCTGCGACACTCTTTCTTCGACTTTGATCCGAATCAGGGCATACCGAACGCCTTTCAGATCACCCAGTCCACCCCTCTGTGCAGCGGCTCTGGAGCCAGGCTCTGCCCCACCCGCGCCGTGCGCAACGTCCAGCGGGTCTTTGGCTACAGCCTTGGCGACGTCAACCGACACGTGAGTCTTGAGCGCACATACTACGGCACGATCACGAACGCCGACGGGACGGCCGACGATTACTGCCCGGCCTGTGCGCGACACACCATCACCTATACGCCCGAGACGACCTGGGAATCCAACGGCCGTCACTACACGACCGAAGCCCATTCCGGAAACTTTTCTTTTCCGTACGGGAGCGACGACCGGACGGTCACGACGGCGTGGGATCCGAAAACCACGCCCTGGCTGCGAAATCTCTATACCCAGCGAACGACGACCCAGGCGACGACGATCGACGAGAAGTTCGACTTCGACGCGGACGACGGGTTCCTCATGGGGAGCTCCGTCTACGACCCGGTCCGCCAACTCGTTTACCTGACCTGCCGCTACCGGCAGACGAGTCCCGCAGACGGGAACCTCAAGCAATACTTCTCGGCTCGCTTTCCGAATCAGCCCCCGCCGGCCGTGACGGCGTGCGCAGGATTTCCCGAGCCGTATCCGAACATTCCCGATGTCGGAAAGAATGGAGACGCCTTCGGAAAGATCTACACGTATCAAGGCGGGCAGTTGAAGAACGCACAGTGGCTGAACGGTGAGACTTACCCGTCTCTTCCGGCCTGGTACGCCGAGAAGTACGACCGTGCGCCCCAGACGGGCTGGATCCTGGCCCGATACGACACCGCCAACCTCGCGACGACCTACGTCTACGACAGCCTCGGGCGAGTGGTGACGGTCACGCCGCCCGGGGGCGAGGCCTCGACGAACATCGCCTATCCCTCGCCGACGCAGACGAACGTGACGCGCGAAGGCGGTACCGGCCTCTCGACGCGGTTGGAATACACCTACGACAACTTGGGACGGTTGGTCAGGGAGCGTCGCCGCATCGCCGGCGGCGGGTTCGTGAAAAGGTTCCGCAAGTACGATCCGGCGGGGCACGAGTACTTCCAGTCGGAGTGGGTCTCGGACGCCGAGCCGGAGGCCTTGAACCGCGGCCATCGCTCGCGCCCGGTACGTTTCGGGTCTGCTTCGATCCGTTCG